>NZ_DASYBS010000165.1:0-81663 GCF_036500665.1 Cedecea sp. | reverse complement strand
CGTATCACGGAAGAAATTCTGACATACTTGGCGAGCAGGCATAGAGGTGATCCCATTGAATTGGTTGCACAAATCAGTAGATCACAAAACTCTATGCCTGTCTTTTTTTACCCGCTCATTACTGGGGATTCCTCAGCACTCAGGTGGCCTTTTCATTTGGCGCATACATGGCGTCTGTATGTCTTGCGCTAAAACTTCGCTCATGTGTGTGACCTCATGAGTCATATGGCGCAAAAAATTAGCGCAAAAAACTCAAAACCACGAATGGCGTCGACTTATCTTGCTTTAATGCTCTGTTTTGATGGTGTTTTACTAGAGGGTGGCAGGGGCACTATGGGGGCATTTATATGCTTGGGGGCATGATTGGGGACACAAAAAAGGCTCTATTTGTCCTTGTTTGTCTTAAAGAGGATTTTTCTAACTTATTGTTCTGCTTCTAAGTACCTGTTTTTAGCCTTTTCGAGCTGCCAATCACATAAATAGTTATTTTCGATACATCTTTTCCCTTGCCGGCTTCAGGCGCTTTTCTTCTTTGATATTTCCTTTTACGCCAGTGGCTTAAACAGCTCTTTTCGCCATCTGCAAGAGTTTACTGAAGGTCTATCCTTAGTGAAGACGCCCAAAAAAACAGCATTTCGCGAATACCCCTGTTTTCATAACGTTGTATTGATAATTGTTATCATTAACATAAGGGTATCGGCCTTCGGGCGCAGAGAATAATGAGGTGAAGAATGGATGTGCAAACCGGTTCCTTTGATCCCAATGATTTTGCCTGGCAGGGACTGACCCTGACTCCGGCCGCCAGCGCGCATATTCGCGACCTGGCTGCAAAACAACCCGAGCTACAGGGAATACGCCTGAGCATCAAACAGACGGGGTGCGCAGGTTTTGGCTACGTACTGGACACGGTCACCGAGCCAAAGCCGGACGACCTGGTTTATGAGTTCGACGGCGCGCGCCTGTGGGTGCCGCTCTCCGCCATGCCTTTTATTGACGGCACCGAAGTGGATTACGTGCGCGAAGGCCTGAATCAGATCTTTAAATTTAATAACCCGAAAGCGCAGCACGAGTGCGGCTGCGGCGAAAGCTTTGGGGTATAGGCGGTACTATGTCTCGTAATACTGAAGCAACTGACGATGTCAAAACCTGGACCGGAAACCTCAATTATAAAGAGGGCTTTTTCACCCAGCTGCAAACCGAGCAGCTGGCGAAGGGCATAAACGAAGAGGTGGTTCGGGCAATTTCTGCCCGTCGTAACGAGCCGGACTGGATGCTGGAGTTTCGCCTGAACGCGTTCCATGCGTGGCTGAAAATGGAAGAGCCGCACTGGCTGAAGGCCAATTACGACAAGCTGAACTATCAGGATTACAGCTACTACTCCGCGCCGTCCTGCGGCAGCTGTGACGATACCTGTGCCTCGCAGCCTGGCGCGGTTCAGCAGCCGCCTAATGCCTTCCTGACTAACGAAGTGGAAGAGGCGTTTAAACAACTGGGCGTCCCGGTGCGGGAAGGCAGTGAAGTGGCGGTCGACGCCATTTTTGACTCCGTTTCCGTGGCGACGACCTACCGCGAAAAACTCTCCGGGCAGGGGATTATCTTCTGCTCCTTCGGCGAGGCCATTCACGATTACCCGGAGCTGGTGAAAAAATACCTGGGTACCGTGGTGCCGTCAAACGACAACTTCTTCGCCGCGCTTAACGCCGCAGTCGCTTCCGACGGCACCTTTATCTACATCCCGAAAGGCGTGCGCTGCCCGATGGAACTGTCCACCTACTTCCGCATTAACGCGGAAAAAACCGGCCAGTTCGAACGCACGATTTTAGTGGCAGATGAAGGCAGCTACGTGAGCTACATCGAAGGCTGTTCCGCGCCGGTTCGTGACAGCTATCAGCTGCACGCCGCGGTGGTGGAAGTCATTATTCACCGCGATGCCGAAGTGAAGTACTCCACGGTGCAAAACTGGTTCCCGGGCGATAACAACACCGGCGGCATCCTGAACTTCGTCACCAAGCGCGCCCTGTGCGAAGGTGAGAACAGCAAGATGTCCTGGACGCAGTCGGAAACCGGCTCCGCCATCACCTGGAAATACCCGAGCGTGATCCTGCGTGGCGACAACTCCATCGGCGAGTTCTTCTCCGTGGCGCTGACCTCCGGCCATCAGCAGGCGGATACCGGCACCAAAATGATCCACATCGGCAAGAACACCAAATCGACGATCATTTCGAAAGGGATCTCCGCCGGTCGTAGCCAGAACAGCTACCGTGGCCTGGTGAAAATTATGCCAACGGCCACCAACGCCCGTAACTTCACCCAGTGCGACTCAATGTTGATCGGGCCAGACAGCGGGGCGCATACCTTCCCGTACGTGGAGTGCCGCAACAACACGGCACAGCTGGAGCACGAAGCCACCACGTCGCGTATTGGTGAAGACCAGCTGTTCTACTGCCTGCAGCGTGGGATCAGTGAAGATGACGCCATCTCCATGATAGTCAATGGGTTCTGCAAAGACGTGTTCTCAGAGTTACCGCTCGAATTCGCGGTGGAAGCACAAAAATTATTAGCCATCAGCCTCGAACACAGCGTCGGTTAAGGATTAAGGGAAAACTATGTTAAGCATTAAAGATTTACAGGTCAGCGTTGAGGACAAAGAGATCCTGCGCGGTTTAAACCTCGAAGTGAAGCCGGGCGAAGTCCACGCCATCATGGGGCCGAACGGCTCCGGCAAAAGTACCCTGTCCGCCACGCTTGCCGGGCGTGAAGACTACGAGGTGACCGGCGGCTCGGTTCAGTTCAAGGGCAAAGATTTGCTGGAGCTGTCGCCGGAAGACCGTTCCGGTGAAGGCATCTTTATGGCCTTCCAGTATCCGGTGGAAATTCCCGGCGTCAGCAACCAGTTCTTCCTGCAAACCGCTCTGAATGCGGTGCGTGAATACCGTGGCCTGGAGTCGCTGGACCGCTTCGACTTCCAGGATTTGATGGAAGAGAAAATCAAGCTGCTGCAAATGCCGGAAGACTTGCTGACGCGTTCTGTGAACGTCGGCTTCTCCGGCGGCGAGAAAAAGCGCAACGACATTCTGCAAATGGCGGTGCTGGAGCCGGAGCTGTGCATCCTTGATGAAACGGACTCCGGGCTGGATATCGATGCCCTGAAGATTGTGGCCGAGGGCGTTAACTCGCTGCGCGACGGCAAACGCTCATTCATCGTGGTCACCCACTACCAGCGCATTCTGGACTACATCAAGCCTGACTTTGTTCACGTGCTGTATCAGGGGCGCATCGTTAAATCTGGCGATTTCAGCCTGGTGAAACAACTGGAGGAGCAGGGTTATGGCTGGCTTACCGAACAGCAGTAACGGCAACGCCCTCCAGCAGTGGCATCATCTGTTTGAGGCACAGGGGACCGGGCGCTCGCAGGTAGCCCAGCAGCATATGCAGCAGCTGCTGCGTCTGGGGCTGCCGACGCGCAAGCATGAAAACTGGAAATACACGCCGCTCGACGGCCTGCTGAACAACCAGTTTGTGCTCGCGCCACAGTCGCCATTGAGCGCGCAGCAGCGTGATGACCTGGCTTTGCCTGTAGATGCGCTGCGGCTGGTGTTTGTTGACGGGCATTTCAGCGCTGAGCTTAGCGATAACGCGGCAGACAGCGGCTTTGCGATTAGCATCGACGATGACAGGCAAACGCTGCCGGCGCCGGTACAGGGTGAAGTTTTCCTGCATCTTACGGAAAGCCTGGCGGAGACGGTGACGCATATCCGCGTGGCGCGTAACACCCAACCTGCTAAAACGCTGCTGCTGATGCACGTTACTCGCGGTAGCGCAGGGCAGGAGATGGCGACGGCGCATTATCGTCACCATCTGGTGCTTGAGCAGGGGGCTCAAGCCACGGTGATAGAGCACTTTGTCAGCCTTGACGATGCGGCACATTTTACCGGCTCGCGATTTACCGTCGAAGTGGCCGCCAACGCGCAGCTCAACCACTATAAGCTGGCGTTTGAAAATGCGGCCAGCTACCACTTTGCCCACAACGATCTGCTGATTGAGCAGGACTCGACGGTTCACAGTAACAGCTTCTTGTTGGGGGCGGCGGTACTGCGCCACAACACCAGCACGCAGCTTAACGGCGAGAACAACCAGCTGCACATCAACAGCCTTGCGCTGCCGGTGAATAACGAAGTGTGCGATACCCGAACCTGGCTTGAGCACAACAAGGGCTACTGCAACAGCCGTCAGCTGCATAAAACTATCGTGCGTGACAAAGGGCGCGCGGTGTTTAACGGTATGATCAAAGTGGCGCAGCACGCGATTAAAACCGACGGGCAGATGACCAACAACAACCTGCTGCTTGGCCGTCTTGCGGAAGTGGACACCAAGCCGCAGCTGGAGATCTACGCCGATGACGTGAAATGCAGCCACGGCGCAACTATCGGGCGTATCGACGACGAGCAGATGTTCTACCTGCGTTCGCGCGGCATCAGTGAGCAGGCTGCGCAGCAGATGATTATCTTCGCCTTTGCCGCAGAGCTTACCGAAAGTATTCGCGACGAGGCCTTAAAACAGCAGGTGCTGGCGCGTATCGCGCAGCGCTTTGCAGGGGGCGAGGCATGAGTTTTTCTATTGAACAGGTCAGGGCAGATTTTCCGATCCTGAGCCGCGAGGTCAACGGGCAGCCGTTGGCCTACCTCGACAGCGCCGCCAGCGCGCAGAAACCGCAGGCGGTGATTGACGCCGAGCTTGAGTTCTACCGTAACGGTTACGCGGCGGTGCATCGCGGCATTCACACGCTGAGTGCAGAAGCCACCACGCTGATGGAAAACGTGCGTAGCCAGGCGGCACGCTTTATCAACGCGCTCAAGCCTGAAGAGATTGTTTTCGTTCGTGGCACCACCGAAGGGATAAATCTCGTTGCCAATAGCTGGGGCAACGCCAATGTGGTTGCTGGCGATAACATTATCATCAGCGCTATGGAGCATCACGCTAACATCGTGCCGTGGCAGATGCTGTGTGAGCGGACCGGCGCGAAGCTGCGCGTTATCCCTCTCAATCAGGACGGCACGCTGCAGCTTGATGTCTTCCCAACGCTTATCGACGAGCGCACAAAGTTGCTGGCCATTACGCACGTTTCTAACGTGCTCGGCACCGAAAACCCGGTGAAGGAGATGATCGCCACGGCTCATCAGGCCGGCGTCAAAGTGCTGGTGGACGGCGCGCAGGCCGTGATGCATCACACGACCGACGTGGCTGCGCTGGACTGTGATTTCTATCTCTTCTCAGGGCACAAGATCTACGGGCCAACGGGGATTGGCGTGCTGTATGTGAGGGAAAGCATCCTGCAGGATATGCCGCCGTGGGAAGGGGGTGGGTCGATGATTGCTAACGTCAGCCTGACGGAAGGGACCACGTATGCCGCAGCCCCCTGGCGCTTTGAGGCGGGTACGCCGAACACGGCAGGTATCATTGGTCTTGGTGCCGCGCTGAGCTACGTTGAAGGGCTCGGTATGGACGCGATTGGCGAGTATGAGCGCTCATTGATGCGCTACGCTCAACACGCGCTCAAGGCCGTTCCTGACCTGGTCATTTATGGCCCTGACGAACGCCGTGGCGTGCTCGCGTTTAATCTCGGTAAACACCATGCCTATGACGTCGGCAGCTTCCTCGATAACTACGGCATTGCGGTACGCACCGGGCACCACTGCGCGATGCCGCTGATGGCGTTTTACAGCGTGCCTGCCATGTGCCGTGCTGCTTTTGCCATGTACAATACCGAGCAAGAAGTGGATCGCCTGGTCGCTGGCCTGCAGCGTATCCACAAGCTGTTAGGATAACGGAGACGCTCATGGCAATGCTGCCGGATAAAGACAAACTGCTGAAAAATTTCAGCCGCTGCGCAAACTGGGAAGAGAAGTATCTTTACATTATTGAACTGGGCAGTCGCCTGCCGGCACTGGCGGCGGAACAGCACAAGCCTGAGAATATTATTCAGGGCTGCCAGAGCCAGGTGTGGATAGTGATGCACCAGCAGCCCGACGGCGTGATTACGCTTGAGGGCGATAGCGATGCCGCGATCGTTAAAGGGCTGATCGCCATCGTGTTTATTCTCTACCAACAGATGATGCCGCAGGATATTGTGGCGTTTGACGTGCGCCCCTGGTTTGAAAAAATGGCGCTCGCTCAGCACCTTACGCCGTCCCGCTCCCAGGGGCTGGAAGCGATGATCCGCGCTATTCGCAACAAAGCCACCAACCTCAGCTAAGTTAGCTAAACTTATTTATACCTATGGTCCTGTTTTGCGAGGCGGTTTTCTGCCTCGCTTGTCTTTCAGCCTGCTGGCGCTCGCCAGCGCGACTACAGGAATAAAAAGTATGAAATACGCGTCTTTACTCACACTGGCTATTATCGGCGCCCTCGGCGCTATTCATCCTGCTTTCGCTTTGGATTACCCGCTGCCGCCAGCAGGCAGTCGTTTGATTGGTCAAAACCAGACTTACACGGTGCAGGAAAGCGATCGTAATCTCCAGGCTATCGCCCGGCGTTTCGACACCGGGGCAATGCTGCTGCTTGAGGCCAATAACACCATTGCTCCGGTACCAAAACCAGGCACGGTGCTGACCATCCCCAGCCAGCTTCTGCTGCCTGATGTCCCGCGTGAAGGCATCGTGGTGAATCTGGCCGAACTGCGGCTCTATTACTTCCCGCCGGGCCAAAACATTGTGCAGGCCTACCCGATTGGCATTGGTTTACAGGGGCTGGAAACGCCGCTGATGACGACGAAGATCGGGCAAAAGATCCCTAATCCAAGCTGGACGCCAACGGCAGGTATTCGTCAGCGTTCGCTTGAAAAAGGGGTCAAGTTACCTCCGGTTGTTCCCGCAGGACCAAATAACCCGCTCGGGCGCTTTGCTATGCGCCTGGCGTACGGCAATGGGGAATACCTGATTCATGGGACGAGTGCGCCAGATAGCGTTGGGTTACGGGTAAGTTCAGGCTGTATCAGAATGAACGCGCCGGACATCAAGGCTTTGTTCGAGCAAACAAGAACCGGTACGCCGGTACGGGTGATTAACGATCCGGTTAAATTTTCCGTGGAGCCAAACGGTGTGCGTTACGTCGAGGTGCATCGGCCGCTCTCTCAGGACGAACAGCAAAATACCCAAACCATGCCTTATGTGCTGCCGGTCGGATTTACCGAGTTTCGTAACGGCGATGGGGTAGACAAAGCGGTGATTGAGAAAACGCTGTATCGACGTGCGGGCTATCCGGTCGTTGTGTCTGCGGGGCAAACGCCAGCGACGACACATGCCGTACAATCGGCACAGAATGGCGTGGTGAATGCAGAAGAGGCGACGAGCGTCATGCAATAGCGGGAAGGGCTAAACGACAGGCAAAAAAAATGGCGCACGGTGTGCGCCATTTTATACCAGTGACTCTTACTTACGGTAAGAGTGAGCCTGGTTGTCCAGACGCTGGTTAGCGCGAGCGGCGTCGTCTTTAGCAGCCTGAACGTCAGAACGCACTGCGTTCACGTCGTTGCTCAGCTGATCAACTTTAGCGTTCAGAGTCTGAACGTCAGAAGACAGTTGATCGATTTTAGCGTTAGAAGAACAACCTGCCAGCATAGTAGAAGCCAGGATTACCGCGCCCAGTACCAGTTTAGTACGATTCATTATTAATACCCTCTAGATTGAGTTAATCTCCATGTAGCGTTACAAGTATTACACAAACTTTTTTGTGATGAGAATAAATTTTTGTTGGGAATACCCTTAAATTTGATCGTTCGCTCAAAGAAGCACCGAACCGAGCCGGAAAGTTAAAAAAAACAGAGAAAACAGGGGAGTTTCATCGGATTCATCTTAATAAAAAGAAAGCTTAAATAGTAAAATTCGATTTGCTTTTTTATTAAGATCTGTTTGCTACGGATATAAAAAAAGCGCCCGAAGGCGCTTTTTGGCAATTAAACTTGTTAACAAGTCAATTACAGAACATGTACCGAGGCGGTGTTGGTGGTGCCGCTTGGGACCAGTGCGCCAGAAACCATCACCACGATGTCGCCTTTGCGGGCCAGGCCGCTTTCCAGCGCCACTTCTTTACCCAGGCGGTAGAAGTCGTCGGTAGAGGCAATTTCTTTCACCATCTGCGTCACAACGCCTTTGCTCAGCACCAGCTGACGCGCGGTCACTTCGTTGGTGGTCAGCGCCAGGATGGTCGCGTTAGGGAAGTATTTACGCACGGCCTTCGCGGATTTACCGCCCTGGGTGGCAACCACGATCAGCGGCGCTTCCAGCTTCTCTGCGGTTTCAACAGCGCCACGGCAAACGGCTTCGGTGATGCGCAGTTTACGGCTGTCGTTGTTGTTGTCCAGACGGCTGGTCATCACGCGGTCGGTACGTTCGCAGATGGTCGCCATGATGGTCACAGCTTCCAGCGGGTATTTACCTTTTGCAGACTCACCGGACAGCATAACTGCGTCGGTGCCGTCGATGATGGCATTAGCAACGTCACCGGCTTCCGCACGGGTAGGGCGTGGGTTTTTGATCATAGAGTCGAGCATCTGGGTCGCGGTGATAACCACTTTACGTGCACGAACACATTTCTCGATCATCATCTTCTGCGCGAAGATAACTTCTTCAACCGGGATTTCAACGCCCAGGTCGCCACGAGCAACCATGATGCCGTCAGACGCTTCGAGGATTTCGTCGAAGTTGTTAAGGCCTTCCTGGTTTTCAATTTTGGAGATGATCTGGATCTTCTCGCCGCCGTGCGCCTTCAGGTGCTCACGAATTTCTACCACGTCAGAACGCTTACGGATGAAGGAAGCGGCAACGAAGTCAACGCCCTGTTCGCAGCCGAAGATCAGATCTTGTTTGTCTTTCTCAGCCAGCGCTGGCAGCGCGATGGACACGCCCGGCAGGTTAACGCCTTTGTTTTCGCCCAGGTCGCCGTTGTTCAGCACTTTACAGATTACTTTGTTACCAACGATTGCGGTAACTTCCATGCCAATCAGGCCATCATCGACCAGTACGGTGTTGCCAACGGACAGATCGTTGGTGAAACCTTCGTAGGTTACCGCAACGATTTCACTGTTACCGACTACGGATTTGTCGGTGGTGAAGGTAAAGGTTTGACCGGCTTTCAGCGCAACGTCGTTACCGCCTTCCAGCTTGATGGTACGGATTTCTGGGCCTTTGGTGTCCAGCAGGATAGCGGCTTTTTTACCGGTTTTAGCGACTACATTGCGCAGGTTTTTGATGCGCTGACCGTGTTCTTCATAGTCACCGTGGGAGAAGTTCAGACGCATTACGTTCATGCCCGCGTCGAGCATTTTGGTCAGCATCTCTTCAGATTCGGTTTTTGGACCGATGGTGCAAACGATTTTAGTCTTTTTCATGACAGTCTTATCTATAAGTTGAGGAGGATTGTTAAAACTCGGTTCCGGAAGACAGAGCTGCCGGAGCTTAAAAGAATACTGTGGTGTTGAACGTGGCACCTGGTAAGGATAGGTGACAGAAATAAAGCGTGCAGAGGAAAGTGTGCTTGTGGTTCAGTCGGGGAAAGCGTCAGACAATGTTGTTGTATAAAAAAGGAGTCCAATGAGCTGAAACCATTCAAGTTAAGAACGCGCGTAGTATAGAGAAATCTGACCGGAAAAGGAACCAAAACCGCTGATTCAGCGATGGAGTGCACAGTTTTACAGCGAGTTGTTATCGGGGTGTTGCCAGGGATTTATAGACTATTGGAAGTAATGAAACAATATTAGGGAAGGAATGGTGCGTTCAATTGGACTCGAACCAACGACCCCCACCATGTCAAGGTGGTGCTCTAACCAACTGAGCTATGAACGCACAAGGTATTGCTGATAAAACAATAACTAACAAACTGAATTTGTTAATGTTTTAGCTTCCACGGCGGGAAGTGACGTTATTATGACTGGCGATTCGGGCGTTGACAAGCCCTGTTTTCGCTGTCTGATGAATGTTTGAGCTTTTTACTTATTGTTCTGGCTGGCTTTTTAATGGCGTGGCGGCTAAAAATGCGCATCGGGTAACTTTTGAGTACAAACGCTGTTTCGGAATGGCGCAGCGCTCGAGTAATCAGCAGTATCTGGCTTTCGCTCAATCTAACGAATGCTCCACTTACCGGCGCACGCCCAAGCGTGCCGTTTAATTATTGGGAGAGATGTACGTGTCTGACAGAGAAATTATTATGCCTGCTTCCATGCAGGCGTTGGCAGAGCGAGCGGGTTACGCCCCGGCCGTGGTGGTTGGCAATACGGTTTACTGCGCAGGGCAGGTAGGGAGAACGCCCGATTTACAGGTAATTACCGATCCGGAAGCGCAGTTCATCGCCTGTTGGGAAAACGTGCGTATTGTGCTGGCCGAAGCTGGCTGCAATTTTGAAGATGTGGTGGAAATGACGACTTACCATGTTGAGATGAAGCAGCATATGGACGTGTTTCGACGCGTGAAGGACGCGGTTTTCCCCCGCGGGCATTGCGCATGGACATGTATTGGCGTGAGTGAGTTGGCAAGGCCGGGGCTGCTGGTTGAAGTGAAGTGTATTGCAGTGAGAAGATCTGCCTGAACGGTTCGGGCATAAAAAAACCGGCTGAATAAGCCGGTTTCAACAATCAGATTTTGCAGGCGTCGCCGCAATCATCATCGGCAACAACGGCCTGAGCTTTTTTATCAGCATCTTCCTGACGCTCGGCGTTGCGCGCTTCGGCTTCATCTAATCCGGAAAAAACCAGATTCTCAAGATCGATTTCCATAGGTCACCTGTTGCAATTTAGTTTTTGGCTTTCTGAATGATATTCAACATTTCGCCGTCCTGCATCCCGCAATTCCCCGGAACGCTCAAAACGCTAAAAATGGTGCTTTCTTGCGCCACGCTCAGAAGCAGGCGTTTTGATTAATACGTTTGCCTACCGCATAAACTTTGTTGGTTTTAGGATCGATATTAAACACCACGTACCTGCGCTGCGGGCAGAACAGCTCCAGTGATTTCTTGCCGCACTGCAATACCGTGGAACGGCGTATCACATTTCCGATTTGCACCCGGACATCGGTATCAACGTAGTCATCGCACTCAAACCCGTCATGCTCGGCCTTAACTCGTGCTTCATCCATTGTCAGGCCAACGGCGTTTAATTCACGCACGTCTTCGGCATGACTTGCATCCGAAACACGGGTTAACGCGCAGCCGCTAAACATCATAGATGCTATCAGAAGCAGGGGAAGACGAAGCATGTTTGTCCTTCGGATAAGCCCGTTGATGAGGCGCGCAAAAACTTAACGGAGAATTTAAGCATGTTAAATCATAGCCTGGCAGAAGGGTAAATGGCTTGGTTTAATCAATCGAATGAAAGGTGAATGGATAAGGAAGGAACGGCGTTAACAAATATGGTGCGTCCGAGTGGACTCGAACCACCGACCCCCACCATGTCAAGGTGGTGCTCTAACCAACTGAGCTACGGACGCACTGAATATCTGAAAATGGTGCGTTCAATTGGACTCGAACCAACGACCCCCACCATGTCAAGGTGGTGCTCTAACCAACTGAGCTATGAACGCATTGTTGTCTTGGCGACAGCGGGGACGAATATTAGCGGCACACTTCGGGGCTTGCAAGGGGAATAACGCAATTTTATTCCAGATTTCACGCGATTGCCGAGCATCTGCACAGAGTGTTGATAAAGTAGCCGCCAGAGGGGCGGCTACTGGCTAATTAACGCGCAGCGCGTTGCAGGATAGTGACGGAAGGCTGACGTTGTAGCCAGCGCATGCGCAGCATCATCAGGATGGCGGCGGAGGTCAGGCCGATGATAAAGCCAATCCAGAACCCTGCCGGCCCCATCGGTTCAACTACCCAGTCGGTCAGCCCAAGGACATAGCCGCTCGGCAGACCCAGCACCCAATAAGCGATAAAGGTAATGAAGAATATCGACCGCGTATCTTTATAACCACGCAGCACGCCGCTGCCGATAACCTGAATGGAGTCGGAGATTTGGTAAATCGCCGCCAGCAGCATCAGGTGCGCGGCCAGCGCCACAACCGCCGGATTGTCGTTATACAGCAGCGCGATGTGTTCCCGGAAGGTCACGGTGAATAGCGCGGTGCACATCGCCAGACAAATCGCCACGCCAACGCCGGTGCGGGCGGCGACCTGCGCATCGAGGGTTGATCCCTGGCCAAGTCGGAAACCAACCCGAATGGTCACAGCGGCGCCTAACGAAAGCGGCAACACAAACATCAGTGAACTGAAGTTCAGCGCAATCTGGTGCCCGGCAACGTCAGTAATCCCCAGGGGAGAAACCAGCAGGGCGACCACGGCAAACAGCGTCACTTCGAAAAACAGCGCCAGTGCAATCGGTAGCCCGAGCTGGCTCAGACGTTTAACCACCGCCCAGTCAGGTTTGTTGAAGCCTTCAGGGTTTTTGATGTCGCGCATCGAACGAGCTTTCTTGATGTAAGAAAGCATGCTGAAGAACATCACCCAGTACACCGCTGCCGTCGCGACACCACAGCCCACGCCGCCTAGCTCCGGCATGCCGAAGTGGCCGTAAATAAAGACATAGTTAACCGGAATGTTTACCAGCAGGCCGATAAAGCCCATCACCATACCCGGCTTGGTTTTTGCCAGGCCTTCGCACTGGTTACGTCCTACCTGGAAGAACAGATAACCCGGCGCGCCCCACAGCAGCGCACGCAGATAACGCACGGCTTTATCCGCCAGTTCAGGATCGATGTTGTGCATAGCATGAATGATATGACCCGCGTTCCACAGCACCACCATTACGAGCACCGAGACCATGCCAGCCAGCCAGAATCCCTGGCGCACCTGGTGGGCAATGCGGTCGCGACGCGCGGAGCCGTTCAACTGGGCGACGGTTGGCGTTAAAGCTAATAGTAACCCGTGGCCGAACAGAATGGCGGGCAACCAGATAGACGTGCCAATGGCGACTGCCGCCATGTCGGTGGCGCTGTAGCCGCCGGCCATGACGGTGTCGACGAATCCCATTGCAGTTTGTGCTACCTGCGCGATGATGACAGGTATCGCCAGGGCAAGGAGCTGGCGAGCTTCGGTGAGGTACTTCTGCATGTTTACACCTGATTATTTTTATATGTATGAGAGACTAAAAAAGCCGCCAAAATAGGCAGCAAGAAGATGAACAGGGGAAATAGCCAGTCTATTGTAGCGAGAGATTATTTATACGCCAGTCAAAAATATAGCGTCTGTGTGAGGATAGCTGGCAAGCTTATTTTCCAACTGCTAAAGTGCGGAAATGTCCGTTAACGGCGGTAGTGTTACCGCTGGTGAATTGCCAGGAGTTTTGAGATGTTTACAGGTATTGTGCAGGGCACTGCGACCCTGGTTTCCATCGATGAGAAACCAAACTTCCGTACCCACATTATTGATATGCCAACTGAAATGCTGTCAGACCTTGAAACAGGTGCCTCGGTAGCGCACAACGGCTGTTGCCTGACGGTGACCGAAATCGACGGTAATCGCGTCAGTTTTGATCTGATGAAAGAGACGCTGCGTATTACCAATCTCGGTGAACTAAGCGTTGGCGATAGCGTGAACGTTGAGCGTGCAGCAAAATTTAACGATGAAATCGGCGGCCATTTAATGTCAGGTCATATTATGACCACGGCTGAAATTTCTAAAATTCTGACCTCGGAAAATAACCGCCAGATCTGGTTTAAAATTCAGGACAAGGCGTTGATGAAATATATCCTCTATAAGGGGTATGTTGGCATCGACGGTATTAGCCTGACGGTAGGGGAGGTGACGGCCACACGTTTTTGCGTGCACCTGATCCCCGAGACGCTTGAGCGTACTACCCTTGGGGCGAAAAAGTTAGGGCAGCGTGTGAACATTGAAATTGACCCGCAGACGCAGGCCATTGTTGATACCGTCGAGCGCGTACTGGCAAGCCGTGAAGCTGCGCTGGTGGCGGCCATTCCTGCCGGCGAATAAGCGTTATCAGTAATAAAAAATGGGGCCATTGGCCCCATTTTTGTTTGCTAGTCTTGCTCGTTAAAACCGTTTTCTGCGGCGGTTTTCATAAACCACTCGCCGCTTTTCTTGATGGTACGCTGCTGGGTATTGAGATCCAGTGACACAAAGCCATAGCGGTTTTTGTAGGCATTACACCATGACCAGTTATCAATAAAGGTCCACATATGGTAGCCAAGGCAGTTACTGCCTTCACTGATGCCTTTATGCAGCCACTTCAGGTGGTCGCGGACGAAGTCGATGCGGTAATCATCGTTGATCTGTCCGTTGCTGATAAAGCGCTGCTCATTCTCAACGCCCATGCCGTTTTCCGAAATGTAGCAGGCCGGGTTGCCGTAGTTTTCACGCAGGTTGGTAAGGATATCGTAGATCCCACGTTCATAAATCTCCCAGCCGCGGTAAGGGTTCATTTTGCGTCCCGGCATTTCGTAAGACTCAAAGAACCACTCCGGCATAAACGGACTTTCCGGGTTTACCAACGTATCGCGGCATTTGATACGGCGCGGCTGGTAGTAGTTAATGCCGAGCAGATCCACTACGCCTGCTGCCAGCAGGGCTTTATCTTCAGGCTGGCAGGCCGGCAGTTTATCGTGTTCTTTCAGGAACGCGACCAGCTCTTCAGGATATTCGCCGCGCAGCGCCGGGTCGAGGAAGCTGCGGTTAAACATCAGGTCGGCCAGATTCGCGGCCTTCACGTCCGCCGGGTTTTGCGAGCGTGGATAAGACGGCGTTAAATTAAGGATGATGCCAATCTGCCCGTCATCGTTGCGGGCATGGTAAGCCTTGACCGCTTTAGCATGGGCAAGCATGGTGTGGTAAGCGACGGTCACCGCACGGTTGAAATCCACCACGTTAGGATAGTGGTAGTCATAGAGATAACCACACTCAACCGGCACAACCGGTTCGTTAAAGGTAAACCAGTGCTTCACACGGTCGCCAAACAGTTCAAAACAGGTATTCGCGTAGCTGGCATAAGCTTCAACGACTTCACGACTTTCCCAGCCGCCTTTTTCCTGCATCACCATGGGCATATCAAAGTGGTACAGGTTAATAAACGGCTTAATGCCCTGGGCCAAAAGCTCGTCAATCACCTGGTTGTAGAATTCCACCGCCAGCGGGTTTATCTCACCGGTGCCGTCCGGGATCAGGCGTGCCCACGAAATTGATGTGCGGAAAGTATTGTGGTTGAGTTTTTTAAGCAGAGCGATGTCCTGCTTCCAGCGCTGGTAAAAGGTTGAGGTATTTTGCGGACCTACGCCGTGGTGGAAACGGTTAGGCTGCTCGGCAAACCATCGGTCCCAGATGGTTTCAGACTTACCAAAGTTCAGCGCTTCACCTTCAGTTTGTGGGCCGGAAGCGGCGCTGCCCCACCAGAAATGCTCAGGAAATGCGTATTTCATCGTTATCCTCACGGTCTGACCTGCCATCTCCGACAGGCAATCATTTAAACAGTCAATGCCCCGATTGTCTGTGATTGATGAAACCGGTTTCTATGACGGGAAACGATATCTGTTAAGCAGATCAAGCCGCCACGCGCAGGCAGGTTTAAACCTGTGAGGTAAATCACATTGGTGCGCAAGGAGAGACAATTGGAAATGAAAAAACCCGGCGGATGCCGGGTTATTTTTAACGAGAAACGCGCAGACCGTGCTCAATACCGCGGCTGAAGACCACCTGCCAGAGTTGAATATCGCGTGCCCGGAAAGCACCAGCACAGGCGTTAAGGTAGTAGCTAAACATCCTTTTAAAGCGCTCCGGGTAGTTATCCGCGATTTCAGACCAGCAGGCAAGGAAACGCTCGTGCCACGCCATCAGCGTTTTATCATAATCAGCACCGAAGTTGTGCCAGTCTTCCATTACAAAATGCGGTTCGCTGGCGTCAGCAATCTGGCGCACTGACGGCAGGCAGCCGTTAGGGAAGATGTACTTGTTGATCCACGGATCGACGTTGTTATCGGTCTTTTTTGAACCGATGGTGTGCAGCAGGAAAATACCGTCCGGTTTGAGATTACGGTCGGCAACCTCGAAGTAGGTGGCATAATTTTTCGGACCAACGTGTTCAAACATGCCTACGGAGACAATACGGTCAAACTGTTCGTTCAGGTCGCGGTAGTCCTGCAAAAGAATAGTGACATCCAGTCCTTTGCAGCGCTCCTGCGCCATTTTTTGTTGTTCCGCAGAGATGGTGACGCCGAAGACTGAAGCGCCGTAGTTGCGTGCTGCATACTCGGCAAGACCGCCCCAGCCACAACCGATATCCAGCAGCTTCATACCGGGTGCCAGCTGCAGTTTTTCGCAGATCATTTTGAGCTTGGCATCCTGGGCTTCACTGAGATTGGTGGCTTCTTTCCAGTAACCGCAGGAATACTGCATGTGCTTGTCGAGCATCCGGCTGAACAGATCGTTTCCTAGATCGTAGTGTTCTTTGCCGACTATCCAGGCACGTTTCTTCGATTGCAGGTTAACCAGTTTTGCCGCGGCGATGCGCAGGGTGTCCTTAAAGTGGTGGGGAAGCTGATTTTCCAGCCCGGCGCGCAGTACTTTAGTAAAAAAGATATCCAGCCGTTCGCATTCCCACCAGCCGTCCATATAGCTTTCGCCGAGGCCAAGGGAACCTTCCTGAAGAACGCGTTTAAAAAAGTCCGGGTTTTTAACCTGAATATCAAAAGGGTTGGGACCGTTGAGTGTAATACCTGCCCGACCCAGCATTTCATTTGCGATACGATACCATTCGTTATCTCGTACGCTCACTTCTTCTATACACGATGAACTCATAGCTTCTCCATCACCTTGTTGTGATCAGAACCTTAAAACAGCGTAGACGCTATTCACGGCTTGTGAGAACTCTCACGGAAAAATCCGCGTGCCTGATATCCGACGTAGAACAGAGAAAGGGTGACTCTCCCTTACTGAAAGGCCGTCCATGGAAAAACGGAAGCGCTCCGACTCCCGTAAAAATTGATGAGGCTTATAATAGAACCGCAATAACTATAAGCCTGTTTTATTGATGGTTCAATGGAATATTGTTAGCAAGCTAATCACATAATATTCACATTATCATTCATGTTACTGTGCGCGAGAAAACTCGCTGCGGCTGTTACTTTTAATCTCACGCCTGGCGGAGTGCTGTAGGGCATAACCCAGAACGGCAAGCAGGATAGTGGACAACATCACGCTGGTGGTGGTGATAAGCGGGGTGGTGACCAGCCAGGAGACCATCAGGCTTGCCAGGAAGCAAAGCCCAAGCTGCAGGGTGTTTTGCAGCGCGGCGGCTTTCCCGGTGGCCTGCGGGAACGGCAGCAGGGCCGAGGCGACAACGACAGGATAGATTGCGCCGTTTGCCGCAGCCATGACGCAGAACGGGATCAACAACAACGTTAGGTCAGCATAGCCGCTCATCGCCACGCCCCAGGTTGCCACAACGCTCAGGGCATAAAGTGCCAACAGCCAGAGCAGCAGCTGTTTACCCTGCCATTTTTGCAGCGCGCTGCGACAGCCGTAGCCACCAATCAGGAAGGCAATGGTCTGCGGCATATAGCTCAGGCCAATAGCCGCCGGGCTGTAGCCCATTTCGTTCAGGATAAACGGCGAGCCGGTGAGCCAGGCGAAGAAGCTGGCGGAGCAGGCGGCGTAAATCAGCACGTTGCCGCCGTAAACGCGGGAGCGTAATAAAGAGAAGAAGCTGACTTTATTGTCTTCGGTTTGCTGGTGGTGTTGGGTGCGAGGCTTGAGACGTAGGGTAGGGATCATCAGCAGCAAAGCGATAGCGAACAGTACGGCAAAAATGGCTTGCCATTCAAAATGGTTCAGCAGCCAGCTTCCCAGCAGCGGGGCCAGCGCCGGGGACAGCCCAACCAGCGGCATGATGGTGGCGAAGATGCGGCCAGCACGATTAGCAGGATAATAGTCGGTCACCAGCGCCTGCCAGCTGACCGCTGCAGAGCAAACGCCGACGGCCTGAATGAAACGCAGTACCAGAAGGGTTGTGGCGTCTTTTACCCAAAGCATGCCTATGCAGCCTGCGGCAAACATGGCAAGACCAATCAGCAGAACGGGTTTACGCCCGAAGCGATCGGAAAGCGGCCCCCACATTAGCTGGGCAAAAGCGAAGCCTGCCAGAAACAGGCTCAGGCTGGCGCTAACCGCTGACGCATTTGTCCCCAGGTCTTGCTGAATGGCGGCAAAGGCAGGCAGGTACATGTCGGTGGCGAGGAAGCCCAACACGCTCAGCCCCGCAAGCCAGATAAGAAATCCCTTTGATGGTTGCATATTTCACTCTTGATTTTTGATAGCAGGTTAACGGGGCAGGAGTCTACGGAGTGCAAAACCGCTTGTGAAACGCTAATATTTGCACATTGCATTCAAATTTTTTGCAGGCAAAAACATGTGGTCTGAATATTCTCTGGAAGTTGTGGATGCCGTGGCCCGCAATGGAAGCTTCAGCGGTGCCGCCCAGGAGCTACACCGCGTGCCTTCTGCCATAAGCTATACGGTACGCCAGCTCGAAGAGTGGTTAGCTGTGCCGCTCTTCGAACGGCGGCACCGTGATGTTGAACTCACCGCAGCCGGGGCTTTTTTTTTGAAGGAGGGTCGCTCTGTTATCAAAAAAATGATGGCTACCCGACAGCAATGCCAGCAGATAGCAAACGGCTGGCGCGGGCACCTGTCCATTGCGGTAGACAATATTGTGAAGCCAGAGCGTACCCGCCAGCTGGTGCTGGATTTTTATCGCCACTTTCCGGATATCGAGCTACGGGTATTTCAGGAGGTCTTCAACGGCGTGTGGGACGCACTGGCTGACGGACGAGTAGAGGCGGCGATAGGGGCGACGCAGGCTATCCCCGTGGGAGGACGTTATGCGTTTCGGGATATGGGGGCGCTTAGCTGGCGCTGTGTCGTTTCGACCGATCATCCGCTCGCGCAACATGAGGGTGTTATTCCGGACGATATGCTCAGGGCCTGGCCATCTTTGGTTCTGGAGGATACATCGCGTTCGCTGCCCAAGCGTATCACCTGGCTTCTTGATAACCAGCGCCGCGTGGTGGTGCCGGACTGGGCTTCAGGGGCGGACTGCCTTAGCGCAGGCCTGTGCATTGGCATGGTGCCTACGCACATCGCTAAGCCGTGGCTGGACGGCGGAGAGTGGCAGGAGCTGACGCTGGAAAATCCGTTCCCGGATGCAGCTTGCTGCCTGACGTGGAGGCAGGATGACGCATCGCCTGCGTTAAGCTGGCTGCTGGAATACCTGGGGGACAGTGAGACGATGAATCAGGAGTGGCTTCAGGAGCCAGGCAACACATTCCCGGCTCCTGACAAGACTTAGCGGCGGTAATCGCGGAACGGGCCGTCGGCTACCGAGCGGCGTTCGATGAGGCGCGGATGGACTTCAATCGTCTGCGACTCTTCACGTTTGTTGATTATACGGTCGAGCAGCATATTAAAGGCCGTTTCGCCCAGACGTTCTTTTGGCTGGTGGATAGTGGTCAACGCCGGAGAGAAATAGCGGGCGTTGCGCACATTATCATAGCCGATGATAGAGATATCCTGCGGCACGCGCAGCCCCATCTCATCCGCTGCGCAGATCGCGCCCATCGCCATGATATCGCCACCGCAGAATACCGCTGTAGGGCGATGTGGCTGGTTGAGTAATTGCTGCATGGCCCGGTAGCCGGACTCTGGCTCGAAGTCGCCCTGAACTACCCAATTATCCGGTACTTTAATATTGGCTTCATCAAGCGCCTTCAGGAAGCCTGCATGGCGACCGCCGCCGGTATTACGTTCCAGCTGACCCGGGATCGCACCGATGTCGCGATGGCCGCGTTCAATCAGGTAACGGCCTGCGAGATAACCGCCGTGAAAAGCATTGTCGACAACGGAGTCGGTAAAGTCGGCGCGGGCTTCGCCCCAGTCCATCACCACCATGGGAATATGACGGTACTCTTCCAGCGTAGAGAGCAGGCTTTCCGGGTACTCGGAGCACATCACCAGCAAGCCATCAACGCGCTTTTGCGCCATCATCGACAGGTAGGCGCGCTGTTTCTCAAAGTTGTTGTGCGCATTGCCAAGGATCAAGGTGTAGCCTTTCGCGAAACAGCTGTTCTCGACCGATTCGATAATTTCAGCAAAATAGGGGGCTTCGCTTGAGGTAGCAAGCAGACCGATGGATTTGGTGTGGTTGACCTTCAGGCTGCGTGCAACGGCACTCGGTGAGTAGTGCAGCTCTTTAATTGCTGCCCAGACGGCGTTGCGCGTCTCTTCCGCCACAAAACGGGTCTTGTTAATGACATGTGACACAGTGGTAGTGGAAACGTTTGCGCGCTTCGCTACGTCCTTAATTGTTGCCATTAGATGTCACTCCAGACCATATCGTAAACTCCTGATAACTCATATGTTAAACGTTTGCCTTCGCTAACTCCTGGGGCAACACGTTGGTTGCAGGCCTGTCGGGAATGCGACATACAGCGGGAGGAGGGCGTTGCCGGGCGATACGCGGTAAATTAGCGAAGGATTTTGGCTTATCCCGGGGCAAAGTGGAAGAGGGAAAACCGAGATCTGTGCAAAACCAGCAGGATTTTTCTCGCCAATTGTGGGAAAATCATCCTGCTTACACTTTGTAGGGAAATAAAAGGAGCTTACGATGAGTACCGATCTGAAGTTTTCCATGGTGACCACGGTTATCGTACTGGGCCTGATTGTTGCCGGTGCGCTGACCGCCGTACTGCACTGATTTAATAAGGGCCGCTAATAGCGGCCCTTAGGCCGTAGACAAAGAGGGAAAAGTATGGCTTTTCCCTCTTTGTGGTTATCAGTCGAAAATCAATGAATTGATTTTCCCCGTTTATTTCCAAAAAACCTCAGGTAATCCTTCCATTCTCTGATGAAAAGCGGCTGCAAATCAGCCCGCCAGGTTTTGCGCAACAAATGTCCAGTTAACCAGCGCCCAGAAGTGGTCCAGATATGTCGGGCGCGCATTACGGTAATCAATATAGTAAGCGTGTTCCCAGACATCTACGGTCAGCAGCGGTTTTGCATCGGTAGTGAGCGGGGTTCCGGCGTTTGAGGTGGAAACTATTGCCAGGCTGCCGTCGCTGTTTTTGACAAGCCAGGTCCAGCCGGAACCGAAGTTTTTGATGGCGGCTTCGGTGAACTGTTTTTTAAATGCTTCTACGCTGCCAAAGGCGTTAGTAATGGCTGCCAGCACTTCCCCGGCTGGCTCTCCTCCTGCGTTTGGCGCCAGGCAGTGCCAGTAGAACGTATGGTTCCAGACCTGTGCGGCGTTATTGAAAATCCCACCGTCAGCGTGCTTAACGATCTCCTCCAGCGTCTTCCCTTCAAACGGACTGCCTTTTACAAGGTTATTCAGGTTAGTGACGTAGGTTTGATGGTGTTTACCGTAGTGGTATTCGAGGGTTTCGGCTGAGATGTGCGGTGCCAAAGCGTCTTTTGCATAGGGCAGGGCGGGTAGTTCGAACGACATTGCTTCACTCCTTGTTATTTTGATTCACAATATAACTACATTTTGTGTGGTTATAAGGTTAGCAAATTACGGGAGTGCAAAAAAGCGAAATGAAACAGCCCGTTGTCGGGCTGTTCAGACGGCAGACAAACTACCTGCAATGAATAGATACCAGATGGCGTTTTAAAATAAACAAGGAAAATCAATTTATTGATTTTCGACTGATAACCACAAAGAGGGAAAAACCACGCTTTTTCCCTCTTTGTCAGCAACAATTAACAGCCCGTTGCCGGGCCGTTAACATTTTAATCAGAATAAAACCGCCCGATGGGGCGCAGATAAGATTAGCGAATTGTCTTTGGCGTCATGACCCGGCGGGCACCGACGTAGTGGCGCTGCCAGTAATCCTCGCTCAGGGAGGTTATCTGGATATCACGGCCGCTGCGGGGAGACTGAATAAACTTGCCGTTGCCGACGTAAACGCCAACGTGGTCAGCGGTTCCGCGCCCTTGAGTGCGGAAGAAGACCAGGTCGCCGCTTTCCAGTTCGCTGCGATCAACGGAAGAGGCATCACGCAGGTGATACATTTCGTTGGCGGTGCGTGGAATACGGATGTTCACCAGATCTTTATAAGCGTAATAAATCAGCCCGCTGCAGTCGAAACCGGTGCGTGGAGAGGTGCCACCCCAGCGGTACGGTTTACCAATTTGCCCCATCAGCTTGTTCATGGCGGTTTTTTGCGCCTTCTGTACTCGCACTTTGTGCGCCTGAGCAATAGTCAGATTTTTTTCTGACTTCACCTTCACGCACTGTTTTTTATGCCCTTTACGATGGGTGCATTTTTCAGTGTAGGCGAGAGTGGCTGCGGCTGGCTGTACGGCTAACTTCTGGGAGGATTTTTTACTGCTGTTTTTAGCGAGGGTTTTGCTTTTGCCTGAGACGTTGTGTTTTACAACTTTGGCTTTTGCCGGTGAGGTCTCTTTTTTACCGGACTTCTTTGTGGAGGCTGTGCTGGCCTTCTGTTTTGCCTTTGCTTTCTCTTTACCCTGGTTGCTTTTACTGGTGGTTTTTGCCGGATGGTTTTTTTGTGCAACAGGATGGCGGACGTGCTCGGACGCCTGCGTCAAAGGTGTATAGGGCAAAGCAAATAGCAGAGCACAGAGCGTGATAGAAATTTTATTTATCCGCGCCACTCGTCAATCCCCTGATAAATGAAAGCACGATGCTAACCATCATGCCTGCGTATGATTTTTGCGAAACCCGACGATTCTAATGCATAAAAGCCGATGATGTTAATAGGCAATTACTATTTAACGGTCAAAAGTGGAAGCTATAGCTAAAAAATTAACCATTACCGCGAGTTATCCGCTGTTTTATTGATCGCCAATGGGGCAAATTGCTAATTTTCGCGCGCCATAAAAGTGTTATTCTTAAAGCATGTTTGCATGCCCACGGTGGCGCGGGAAAAACCCTGCTAAAAATGGTGTTTTCTGGCCGGGGTGCAACTGGCTACAATGGCAGGCTATTGCCGTATCAAGGTTTGAGGAAGCAAGACAATGAGCACTATTGAAAAAATTCAACGCCAGATCGCTGAGAACCCCATTCTTCTTTATATGAAAGGTTCCCCGAAGCTGCCGAGCTGCGGCTTCTCCGCTCAGGCCGTTCAGGCGCTATCCGCCTGTGGCGAGCGTTTCGCCTATGTTGATATTCTGCAGAACCCGGACATTCGTGCTGAGCTGCCGAAATACGCTAACTGGCCAACGTTCCCACAGCTGTGGGTTGACGGTGAGCTGGTCGGCGGCTGTGACATCATTATTGAAATGTACCAGCGCGGCGAACTGCAATCTCTTATCAAAGAGACCGCAGAGAAGCATAAATCTCAGGAGCAGGGCGCAGAGTAATCTCGCCGGCCATAAAAAAAGCGACCCTCGGGTCGCTTTTTTTATGCTTCGGATTCCGGCTCGTCGGCTAAGGGCAGAGGCCACCCGCCGAGGCGCTTCCAGCGATTGACGATTTCGCAAAATAGCAGGGCGGTCTGCTCTGTGTCATATAAAGCAGAGTGGGCCTGTGAGCTGTCAAACTTCTGCCCGGCCGCGATGCAGGCTTTTGCCAGAACGGTTTGCCCCAGCACCAGGCCACTCAGTGCGGCGGTATCAAATGTGACGAACGGGTGGAACGGGTTACGTTTTAACGACGCCCGCTCAGCGGCAGCCATCATAAAGCTGTGATCGAAAGTCGCATTATGCGCGACCATAATGGCGCGGCTACAGCCGCTATCTTTGATGCCTTTACGCACGGTTTTGAAAATGGCATGCAGGGCATCATATTCGCTGACTGCACCACGCAGTGGGTTATGCGGGTCAATACCGTTGAAAGCCAGGGCCTCAGGCTGAAGGTTTGCACCTTCGAACGGTTCGACATGGAAGTGCAGCGTTTCGTCGGGGGATAACCAGCCGTCTTCATCCATCTTGAGCGTAACGGCGGCGATTTCCAGTAACGCATCAGTTTTAGCGTTAAAACCTGCGGTTTCAACATCGATAACTACCGGATAAAAACCACGAAAACGGTCGCACAGGCCATGCAATTGCGTGTTGTCTGACATCTGATTCTCTTAATACGGGGAAAATGCAGCGCGCATTATGGCAAATTTCGGGGAGTGTTGCAGTAAGGGGGCGCAAAATGCGCTCCCTGTTTGACGCTAATCTACTGAATATCAGTGACCCAGGCCTTTGCCCGCGTGCTTCTCTTCGATCAGTTCGATTTTGTAACCGTCCGGATCTTCAACGAAGGCGATAACGGTCGTACCGCCTTTTACCGGGCCGGCTTCACGCGTCACGTTGCCGCCGTTGTTGCGAATACGCTCGCAGGCTTCTGCCGCATTATCCACGCTGAGGGCAATATGGCCATAAGCGGTGCCCAGGTCGTAGCTGTCTACGCCCCAGTTGTAGGTCAGTTCGATAACCGCCGTGTCGCTTTCATCGCCATAGCCGACAAACGCAAGAGAATATTTGTACTCTGGGTTTTCGCTGGTGCGCAGCAGTTTCATGCCCAGCACTTTGGTGTAGAAGTCGATGGAGCGTTGCAGATCGCCAACGCGAAGCATGGTATGAAGTAGACGCATAAAATCCTCGTCGAATAAGACAGTTATTTCTGGAGTCGTTGAGTATAGCGGCGTTTACGCGCCGCTATCAATGAAAGGGACTGCGGAGTTACAGGCTTGGGTAGTCGGTATAACCTTCCGCGCCGCCGCCGTAGAAGGATTCAGGGCGCTGCGGGTTCAGCTCGGCATTTTTATGCAGACGAGCGACCAGGTCAGGGTTCGCGATGAACGAACGGCCAAAAGCTACCGCGTCAATCAGGCCTTTGCCGATCAGATCTTCCGCTTTCTCCGGGGTATATGCCCCTGCGCCAACGATAACGCCGCTGAAACGCTCGCGAACTTTTTCACGGAATGCTTCGGTGTACGGTTCGCCACCGGCCCAGTCCGGTTCGGACATGTGCAGATAGGCAATGCCGCGTTTACCCAGCTCTTCAATCAGGTAAAGCGCGTCAGACTCTTCGTTCGGGCCGTTGTCCACGTTCTGGAAGGAACCAACGGGAGACACGCGGATCCCGATGCGATCGGCGCCCCATTCTTTGATCCCGGCGTCAACCACTTCCAGCACCAGCCGAGCGCGGTTTTCACGGCTGCCGCCGTATTCGTCGGTACGGTGGTTTGAAGACGGTGACAGGAACTGGTGCAGCAGGTAGCCGTGCGCTGAGTGCAGTTCAACCAGGTCAAAACCGGCGTCGCGAGCGTTACCAATCGCCTGACGGAAGTCATCTACGATGCCTGGAATTTCGCTGAGTTCTAGCGCGCGAGGCATGGAGGTATCTTCACGAACGGCATGACCGTTTTCGTCACGCAGCGAGGTACGCGTTCCGGCGCTCAGCGCGGAAGGCGCGACCGGAGCCTGCTGGTCTGGCTGAAGCGTAAAGTGAGAGATACGTCCGGTGTGCCAAAGCTGAACCGCCATATGGCCTTTTTCTGCGTGCACGCCTGCGGTGATCTTTTTCCACGCGGCAATTTGCTCTTCGCTATGCAGGCCCGGCGCCCCGGCATACCCTTTGGCCTGGGCAGAAATCTGCGTTGCTTCACTGATGATAAGACCGGCGCTTGCACGCTGGCGGTAGTACTCCCCCATCAGTGGCGTCGGGATATCACCCGGCTCGATACTACGCAGGCGCGTCAGCGGAGCCATAAAGATGCGGTTTGGTACGGTAATCGCGCCCACTTTGAGTGGCGTAAACAGTTTATCTGCTGACATGGTTTTTCCTCGAGTAGACCGGTCGTCTAGTACTTCAGTAAATAAAAAACCTGTCAGGCGACAGGTTCTGCCAATAGGGTTCGTACATGTGTTAATGCGCTTTCAAGCGGCAATGCGCTGCGTGAAATCTTTGCCTGCAGGCTGGCACCCAGCCAGAGGGCATAAAGCACCATGGCCTGGTCGAAAGCCTCGCCTTCAAACTGCAGGCTTTTTTCACTGCGTCCCTTTTCTAACGCATCCGCAAGCAGGGAGATAAGTTGTGATCCCCCGTTATTCAGCGCGCCACGCATATCTTCCGAAAGGTCGCAGACTTCCGCCGAAAGCTTCACCACCAGGCAGTTACTCAGGTTGCCGCTCTGGCAGAAGTAGCTCAGCATATCCTGATACCACTTCAGCAGGCGTTGGCGAAAATTGCCTTCACCGTGAGAAAAGTGATCCGCTACCCGCAGATTTGACGCCTGGTAATAGCGCTCAAGCATCGCCACGCCAAACGCCTCTTTAGAGCGAAAGTAGTGGTAGAAAGAGCCTTTTGGCACTTCTGCGGTGCGTAACAATTCGCTTAAGCCCATGCCGGTAAAACCCCGGGCAAGGCACAGCCGCTCGCCGGTGGCGAGAAGGTGTTCGCGAGTGTCGTGTTCAGGATGTCGATTCATGCGGTCAATGTAGTAGACCAGTCGGTCTAATGCAATAGGTGGCGGCCAAATTTTTATGGCCGCCACACGATTAACGCTTACGGCACTCCGCCAGAATATCCATATCTTTTTGATAAGTCTGGCTATTGATATTCATCATGCCCAGCACCGTTGAGAAGAGATTATCCTGGGATACAGGGTCCCTTTCGGCTTTGTGCGCCAGGCAATCTCTGTCCAGGGCAAAGTTTTGCTGGTAATCCTGCGACAGCCAGAACAGCAGCGGAATATGCGTTTGCTGCGAGGGAGCAAGCAGATACGGCGTGCCGTGCAGGTAGATGCCGCTTTCGCCAAGCGACTCACCGTGGTCGGCCAGGTAGATAAGCGCGGTATTAAGCTTGTCATGATGCTGCTTCAGCTTGTCGATTGTGCGGCTCAGCACATTGTCCGTGTGCAGGATGGTGTTGTCATAGGTATTAATCAACGCCTGGCGATCGCAGTCCTGAATCTGGTTGCTGTCGCAGGTTGGCGTGAAGCGCCGGAAACCGTCCGGGTAGCGCTGATAGTAAGCCGGGCCGTGGCTGCCCATCAGGTGCAGCACGATGACCGTATCCTGCTGCAGGCCGTCAATCACGTTATCCAGGCGATGGAGCAGAACATCGTCAAGACAGGCGCCGTCTTTACAGTAAACGTCCAGCTTCCACTGCGTCATGTCCGTATGCGGCATTCGGTCGCAGGCACCTTTGCAGCCGCCGTCGTTATCCCGCCACAGCACGTTAACCCCGCCGTGAGCCAGCACGTCAAGCAGCCCTTCCTGATGATGGGCAAGATCGGCATCGTAGGATTTGCGCGGCATGTTGGAGAACATACAGGGCACAGAAACCGCGGTTTCCGTCCCGCAGGAGGACGCGTTCTGGAAGTAAATCACATCCTGTTTTTTCAGCTGTGGATTCGTTTCACGGGCATACCCCCCCAGCGAGTAGTTCTCGGCTCTTGAGGCTTCGCCAACCACCAGCACCACCAGCGTTTTCTTTGGCTGCTGCTTAATCAATGGGCCTTTTTGCGCGTCCGCACCAATTTTGATCAGCGTCTGGTCCCCGGCAAACCAGCGTTCTTTGCTGTAGCGGCTAAGAGCGCTGATGTAGTTTGCCGGCGTGACCATTTTCACCACGCCTTTGTTGTTGCGGAACAGCGAGGCATAGTCCTTATAAAACACGGCGGCGACGAGGATGATGACCAGCAGCCCGGCCAGTACGCTAACGAGGCGGGTAAGGGCGGTATGCCACCAGCGAGCGGGCTGAACCTTGACCAGCGCAAGTATGAGGGCGGGAATAATGCCTGCCAGCGCAAGCCAGCTAACCAGCTGAGGCGTAACCAGCGCGACGGCCTCCTGAGAATCGGTTTCAAACACGTTGACCATCATGTTTTTATCGATGACAGCGCCGTAGGTAAACATAAAGTAGTTGCTGGCCGCACAGCCGATCACCAGCAGCACCAGCATTGGCTTACGCAGCCAGGGCAGGTTAATCGCGCTAAAAATCGTGAGCCAGGCGCAAAACAGCACCACCGGCACAGAGGCGGCAAACATCCAGCTATGGAAAGAGTCCGGGGCAATCAGCTGCCAGCTGCGGTGAATAAAGAGGGAGTTGATCAGCGTAAAGAAGAAAGCGCAGCACAGATTAAATTGCGCATCGTTACACTGTAACTTTTTTAAGAGGTTCATATAAGCCGTGAATACTAAACAGAATATCCGCTATTCTGGAGAGAGAAGATTAGCTGAACCTTAATTTTCGAAAGCTTTTCGCCGGCAGGCGATTTTTTAGCCGTCCCGCTTGCATCCCGAACGGAGTCAGGCTTCAATTGATGCAAAGTCGTTAATGAGGTGGGCTGGTGTCTGAGCAGTTAGAGTTCTTCCCCATTCAAAGTCCCTGTCGCGGTATCTGCCAGTCGGATGAACGCGGGTTTTGTCGTGGCTGTATGCGCAGCCGCGATGAACGCTTCCAGTGGCAGCAAATGAGCGACGCGCAAAAACAGGACGTGCTGCGCCTCTGCCGTCAACGCTTATTGCGCAAGTTACGAGCAAATAAGCCAAATTCTCCTGAAGAACCCGAGCAGCCCTCACTGTTTTAATCATTCAGGGCCGTTATACTCGAGGCAGTTTCTCTCCTTACTGAGGTTATATTTTTATGGTACAGCGCATTACGATTGCCCCGCAGGGTCCAGAGTTTTCACGCCTGGTGATGGGCTACTGGCGTTTAATGGAATGGAATATGTCCCCGCGCGAACTGGCGAGCTTTATTGAAGAGCATGTCGAACTGGGGATCACCACGGCGGACCACGCGGACATTTATGGGGGTTATGCCTGTGAAGCGGCCTTCGGCGAAGCTATGCGCCTGGTTCCACATCTGCGCAGCAAAATGGAGATCGTCACCAAATGCGGCATCGCGACGACGGCTAAGCCAGAGAACGCCATCGGCCACTATATTACCGATCGCGACTACATTATCAGCAGTGCGGAAAGCTCCCTGAAGAAGCTGGCGACCGATTATATTGACCTGCTGCTGATCCACCGTCCTGATCCGCTAATGGATGCGGATGAAGTTGCAGAAGCGTTCACCGCGCTGCACCACAGCGGTAAAGTTCGCCACTTCGGCGTATCTAACTTTACCCCGGCTCAGTTTGCGCTCCTGCAGTCACGCCTGCCGTTTACCCTGGCGACCAACCAGGTTGAGCTTTCGCCGGTACACCAGCCGCTGCTGCTTGACGGTACGCTGGATCAGCTCCAGCAGCTGCGCATTCGTCCGATGGCATGGTCCTGCCTCGGCGGCGGTCGTCTGTTCAATGACGATGAGTTCCAGCCACTGCGCGCCGAACTGCAGAAGGTTGCGGAAGAAATCGGCGCGCAAACCATTGAACAGGTCGTTTATGCGTGGGTGATGCGCCTGCCGTCTTCGCCGCTGCCTATCATCGGCTCCGGTAAAATTGAGCGCGTACGTTCTGCCATCCACTCGCTGTCTCTGGAAATGAGTCGCCAGCAGTGGTTCCGCATTCGTAAAGCCGCGCTCGGCTACGACGTACCTTAATCGTTACTGACCGCCTGCCAGCGTTCCGGCGGGCGGTGCCTGTTCCAGCTGTGACAGCGAGCAGTAGAGCCGCCAGATAATGCCTGCCAGTTCCCGCGCCGCCGGGTCGTCATGATGCGCAAGCGCGTCGCACATTCTTTGCAACTCTTTCAGTGACTCCGCCAGCGGCCTTTGCAGCACACCGCGCTCACTCATGACGTCACGCAGTGTATGGATGCAAACATCCCTGACCATCGACAGTGGGTCAGAGCGAGTTTCCCAGCCGCGCAGCTGCCAGACTACATGCGAGCAGTTCAGCAGCACCACACCCCAGCGCAATAACCAGCGGCGGGCCGCCTCTTCTTTACTGCTGCTAAGCTGGCTGATGTGATGGTATACCAGCGACTCAAACTGGCTTTCGCTGTGCTGCGGCTTGCGGCTTAGCTGGTCGATAAATCCGCGCCGCAGCGCCCGGATATGCCGACGGCTTCGCCGGGTGTCCGAGCTTGGGCGCAACACTGAAAAGGCCAGCCACGAGATCCCCACGCCGAGCACTTTGGCGAGGTTGTCATTCATAAACCCTGCAAAGTCGTAAACCGGCGGGTTGCTGACCGCCAGAAACGATCCCATAAACACAATTAGCTGCCCCCAAAGCGCGGCGCGTTTCGCCTGCTGGAGTTTAAGCAGTTGCATGGTGGCCAGCAGCGGCAGCAGGAAAAGCAGGAATTGCCACAGCTGGGTAACCTGGATCATCAGGCCAAACTTCACCAGGAAACTGAAGAGCGATAACCACAGTAAGGTGCGCATCAGTAACGTCAGTGAGCCAAGCGGTGAGGCTACCGACGAATAAAGTACGCAGCTAATGGCAGCGAGCGACAGCGCGCCGCTGCCGGACTCCCACTGCGTGCCGATGCACCATGCGCCGGTTAGCGTGATCACCGCAAAAGTACGCAGGGCACTCCATAGCGCTTCGGCGTTATCGGTATGTCGGGCAAGCGGCGGGGCTTGTGGTGGCGTAATCACCGAAACCGGGCTGGCATTTTCCAGCTCGCGCAGCCAGCGGCTGCTATTCAGGTAGAGCCAGCAGAAATAGCGCAGCCGGTGCCAGAATGCCCGGTGGCGGTAATCGTCTTTTGACTTCGGCGCAATTTGCTGCAATAGCCTGGCGACGGTGTATTTATCGGCGTTGGGTTTTGCCAGCTCCCGTAACAAACTTTCGAGCACTGACCAGATATTGGCGGGCGCAGCCGGCCAATTGAGCAGCATTCGTCGCAGGCTGGAGATCACGCTGGTCAGGCGCAACTGCTGATGGAGCAGGTAGTTCAGCAGATTGTTCTGGCGGCGAAAGCGGTAGTGGCTCCAGAAAGCCTGAATGCGCAGCAGGTTCATGGTCAGGATCTGGCCGATAATCCCTTCGTGCGCGGTGCGAATGGCGTCGGTAGTTTCCGGCTGCCAAAGCAGGCTGGCGTGCTCTAGCAGCCGGGCGTGCATGTTTTTCAGCGCGGTCACCAACGCGCTGCCGTCCGATGTACTCGGCAACACCATCATCATGAAACCGCCGCACAAAATCCCGACGACGACCTCGCACACGCGGGCCTGGGCAATATCCCACAGCTCGGTCGACTCCACGGTATTGACCATCGGGAAGGCGATAATCGCGGCGGTATACCCCGCCAGCATAAAGGCGTAGGCAACGTTATTTTGAAAATGGCTGGAGGCCCAGGTACAGAGTGCCAGCCAGCTTGCCATGGCAAAAGTAAACAGCCAGGGATCGTTCAGCGCGTTGCCGGCAATCATTAACGACGCTGCCGCACCGATAAAACTTCCGGCTATCCGCCCCAGACTCTTACTGATCACACCGCCCACGGTAGGGAAGCTGACGACCGCGGCGGAAGTCATCGCCCAGTAGGGTTCATCAAGGTCCAGGGCATAGGCGATAGTGAGCGCCATTCCCATTGCAATGGCGTTGCGCAGAGCATAGCGCCATTGCCCGCCTGTCGCTTTACCCCACGGCGTATTGCGCCATTCGAGAAAACTAAGGTTCATCAGGGCTGAACGCTAACGGTGCAGGTGGTGCCGGACACCAGCGTGATGTCTTTGGGTATGGCATCGAGGCTAATGCGCACCGGTACGCGCTGCGCAAGGCGAACCCACGGTACGTTAGGTTTAATATCCGGGACCAGATCGCTGTCGCTTTCAATGCTTTGATCGTAGATAGCGCGCCCGATGCTTTCCACTTTGCCGCTCAGCTTTTGGTTGCCGTTGTACAGAACAATGTTCACGGCATCACCCGGTTGAATGCGTCGAAGCTTGGTCTCTTCGAAGTAACCAACCACGTAAAATGAGTGGCTGTCGACCAGTGCGAAGACCGGTTTACCCTCGGTGGCATAGTTGCCGGTACGTGACGTAAGGTTGGTTACCCAACCGTCTACCGGCGCGATGACGGTGGTTTGTGATAGCTGCCACTGTGCCTGCTCAAGGGTTGCCTGTGCGACCTTGACCGCCGCTTGCATGGCTTTGACGGTAATGTTTGCCGTGTCCATGTCCTCGGCGGAAATGTAATTCCGCGGCAGGTTATGGCGGCGATTCGCTTCATTGCTGGCTTTGGCCAGATCGGACTGCGCCTTTGCCAGCTGGGCTTCTGCGTTCAGAACCGCAATATGGTAAGGGGTGGCGTCGAGGGTAAAGAGCGGGGTGCCTTTACTGACAAACTGATTATCTTTCACATCCAGGGTGACGATAGTGCCGGAAACCTGCGGCGTAATGCTGACCTGTTCGGCACGGACTTTACCATCTCGTGTCCAGGGAGACTGCATGTAATAGTTCCATAGCAGCCAGCCTGCCAGCAGCGCAGCCGCAAGGACGATGAGGGTGGAAAAGTATTTTATTGTTTTGAGATTCATTATGTTACCACATCACCAAAAGAGCCATGCCGGCGCTGACGGACAGCGCGAAAAGGGATAAATCCATCAGCGTGGGGTGCCAGATTTCACCGGAATAGATCCAGTCCCGCAGCAGGCGATGGACAACCAGCCAGATAAAAAAACCGACAAATACGGCTTTAAACAGCGGGGGAAAGTAGATTGACGCCCCGACCACAAGATCCTGAAGCGGGAAGCCGGACGCGCTAAAAGTGAGACTCACGTGAGAAAATCCTTTAAAAAACGGGGATGACTGCCGTTTCCCCTCACATAGATGTAGAATAAAAGTATAGCTGTTTGCATAACTTCAGCGAAAGTAAGGGATTTGTTTTTAACATTCAATGCCTGCACAATAGTCTAAAATCAGTATAATAAGTTAGCAAGCTAATTATAAGGAGATGAAATTGGAATCGCCATCGCCATTAGGTTCGGATCTGGCCCGCCTGGTACGCATCTGGCGTGCGCTAATTGACCATCGCCTGAAACCTCTGGAATTGACACAGACACACTGGGTAACGCTGCATAATATTCATCAGCTGCCGCCAGATCAGTCACAGATTCAGTTGGCTAAAGCGATCGGCATCGAGCAGCCGTCACTGGTTCGTACACTCGATCAACTCGAAGAAAAGGGGTTAATCTCGCGTAAAACCTGTGCAAACGACCGTCGGGCAAAACGGATTAAATTGACCGAGCAAGCCACGCCTATCATCGAAAAGATGGAAGGTGTGATAAACGAAACGCGGGGAGAGATCCTAACGGGGATTACTCGCGAAGAGCAGGCGCTGTTAAGCAACCTGATTAGCCGGCTCGAGCAAAATATTATTGAACTGCAAAATCGCGATTAATATTGGCGGTTGAGCAAAAGCCTCGCGGGTTATACGGCGGGGCTTTTTTTCATCTGTGCCTGCTTGTTCATCGAGAAGATAGCGCTGCGGTAGCAAATAGTTTAGCCAACGTCTGAGTTTGTTTATCTCTTTTTCAGAAGACTAAATGTAAATTAATTGTTTCTCTCCGGCGTCTCCCGCTTTTAATAATGAAGGCATGTTAATAAAAACGAGCCTGCATTATGTCTTATCGCATCAGTATTCTGGATAAAAGTCCGCTTGCACCACACGACAGTGCAACGGATGCACTCGCGCGTACGCTTCACCTGGCGCAGCAGGCGGAGGCGTGGGGGTATCACCGTTTCTGGCTTGCAGAGCACCACAATACTGCCCAACTTGCCAGCCCGTCTCCGGAGGTACTGATTGCATGGATAGCCGGGCAAACGAGTCGTATTCGCATTGGGTCCGGCGGTGTGATGCTGCAGCACTACAGCCCATATAAAGTTGCCGAAAACTTCAACCTGCTGTCTTCACTGGCGCCGGGTCGCATCGATCTGGGCGTGGGTAAAGCGCCCGGTGGCTTACCGCTTTCGACGCAGGCCCTGCAGCAGGGGTTCTCGCAGGCCGCAAAAGGCACGTTTGATGAGCAACTGACCCAGCTCGACGGCTGGCTGTCACTGAACGATCCGGCAGAGGAAGATGGCATTCGCGCCACGCCGCTGCCGGCCCAGCGCCCGGACGGCTTTTTACTCGGCGCGAGCCTGCAAAGTGCGAGGCTGGCCGCAAGCCTTGACTGGAATTTTGTTTTTGCCGCGCATCTGAACGGCGATAAAGCGTTGTTACATGATGTGCTGAACGACTGGCGAGCGAATAGCCGCCGCGATGTGCTGGTGGCCGTACAGGCCATTGTTGCGCAGGACGCTGACCACGCGGACGAGCTTGCCGGGCAGGTTGAGATTTGGGGCGTGGAGCTGGAAAACGGCCAGCGGGTGAGCGTGGCCAGCGAACAGCAGGCGCACAGCTTTGCCCGCCAGTCAGGCAGTGCGTTACGAAGCCTGACGCGCCGTGAACCTTCGCTGCTGAAAGGCACGGCAGAAACGGTCAGGGAAGGGCTGCAGGCGCTGCACGAAACTTATGGTATTGATGAATTTATTATTGATACGCCGATTGCCGAAGGCACTGAGCGCATTGCTTCACTGCGTTTGCTGGCAGAGGCTCATGCGGTTACGGAGGTTGCTTTATGACCTTTGCTCAGCAGTTAATCGACTGGCGCCGCGAACTGCATCGGTTCCCGGAGCTTTCCCTTGAGGAAGTTGAGACGACTTCCCGCATCCGCGACTGGCTGCAAAGCGCCGATATCCGCCTTCTCCCGTATTCGCTTAAAACCGGCGTTGTGGCAGAGATTGGCGAAGGTGAAAAGGCTATTGCCCTGCGGGCCGATATCGACGCGTTACCGATTGAAGAAACCAGCGGCGTGGCGTTTAGTTCACAAAATTCAGGCGTGATGCACGCCTGCGGGCATGATGTTCACAGTAGCGTGATGCTGGGTGCAGCGCTGCTACTTAAGCAGAACGAAGCGCAGCTAAAAGGGCGGGTGCGTATCCTGTTTCAGCCCGCTGAGGAACGTTTCGGCGGGGCAAGCACGCTGGTGAAGGCTGGCGTGCTGCAAGGCATCTCGGCTATTTTTGGTATGCATAATGAACCCGGCCTGCCGGTTGGGGCATTTGCTACCCGCGGCGGTCCGTTTTATGCCAACGTCGATCGCCTGGTTATTCAGGTGCGCGGCAAAGGGGCGCATGCCGCTCGCCCCCACGAAGGCAAAGACGCAATACTGCTTGCCAGCCAGCTGGTCAACCTGCTGCAAAATATTGCCAGCCGGGAGGTGAATACGCTTGAGTCGGTTGTGCTGAGTATTACACGCATTGCGGGCGGCAATACGTGGAATGTGCTGCCGGAAAGCGTTGAGCTGGAGGGCACGTTGCGCACCCACAGCGCCCGCGTACGGGAAGCGGTAAAAGCGCGGGTTCTTGACATTGCTGCCGGTCTTGCCAGCGCTTTTGGGGCGCAAATCGAGGTCAGCTGGCACGCGGGGCCGGACGCACTCGTTAATGACGAACGCTGGGCGGCGTTTTCCCGCGAGGTTGCGGCGGCGGAAGGTTATGAGACGCATCATGCGGATCTGCACATGGGCGGAGAAGATTTTGCGGTGTATCTCCAGCATATTCCCGGCGCTTTTGTCAGCATCGGCAGCGACAGCCGCTACGGGCTTCACCATCCGGCTTTTGATCCTGATGAAAAACTCATTGAGCCAGCGGCACGCTATTTCGCGCGTTTAGCCCAAACCGCCTTACAACAACTTTAATCATAATCAGCGATAGCGGATTTTAACGATCCGCATAAGGATGAGGCATGTCTGTAAAACGGCAATTACGACTGGGTACGATATTACATGGCGCTTCGGGAAATATGTCAGCCTGGCGCCATCCTGCTGCATTAGCCGATGCCAGTATTAATTTTGATTTTGTAAAACAAACGGCATTGAAGGCAGAAGAAGGGAAGCTGGATTTTTTATTTGTCGCCGACGGGTTATATATTAACGAAAAATCAATCCCGCATTTTTTAAATCGCTTTGAGCCGCTGACGGTATTATCCGCGCTCGCAGCCTTGACCCAACATTTAGGCCTGGTGGGGACCTTATCCACCTCTTACAGCGATCCTTTTACCACGGCACGCCAGTTTGCCAGCCTCGACCATCTCAGCAACGGCCGCGCCGGCTGGAATGTGGTCACTTCGCCGCTTGAAGGGTCGGCAAAAAATTTCTCCAGAGCACAGCACCCCGAACATGCGCTGCGCTACCGCATTGCCGATGAGTACCTGGACGTTGTGAAGGGACTGTGGGATTCGTGGGAAGAAGATGCTTTTGTGCGCAATAAAGAGAGTGGGCAGTTTTTTGCGCCTGAAAAACTGCATGCGCTAAACCATCAGGGGGATTTCTTCCAGGTTGCCGGGCCGCTGAATATTGGCCGTACGCCGCAGGGGCGGCCGATTGTGTTCCAGGCCGGTGCCTCGGAAGACGGCAAAAAGCTGGCGGCGAAGCATGCTGATGCCATTTTTACCCACCATGAAACGCTCACCGAGGCGAAAGCTTTTTATCGTGACGTGAAAAACCAGCTCGAAGGGCAAGGCCGTGAGGCAGACTCCTTGCTCATCTTCCAGGGCGTTAGCGTCATTGTCGGTCAGGATGAGGAGGACGCCGAGCAGCAGTATCAAACTACCGCCGCGCTGGTGTCCATTTCCGATGCACTGAACTACCTCGGGCGCTACTTCGAACACCATGACTTCAGCCAGTACCCGCTGGACGAACCTTTCCCCGACATCGGTGACCTGGGCCAAAACAGCTTCCGCAGTACCACCGACGAAATCAAACGTAATGCCCGCGAGCGTGGGTTGACCCTGCGGCAGGTCGCGCTTGAAGCCGCCAGCCCAAGACCGCGTTTTTCCGGTTCGCCGGAACAGGTGGCGGACGGCCTGCAGCAGTGGTTTGAAGCCCGCGCGGCCGACGGTTTTATCATCCAGGGCGGCACGCCTGATACCTTCCCCCGCTTTGTTGAGCAGGTTGTGCCTGTGCTGCAGGCGCGAGGCCTTTTCCGCACGGATTACCCCGGCACCACGCTGCGCGAGAGCTTTGGTTTAGCGCAGCCCGAAAATCGCTTCGGCAAATAACAGAGAAACGATGATGCAAAAAACATCGCTATTGCTGGCCATTGCGCTGGCATGGGCCCCGCTTGCCCTGGCTAACGACGTCACCATCAACGGAACCGGCGTGAGTATTGAAGCGAACAAAACGCCGGTGAATACCGCTAAAAATCCGCAGGCCATCGCGCAGCTGCCTAAAGATTATCATTTTGCCGTTCCCGGTAAGTTTACCGTGGCAGTGGCGGCGCTCAACTCGCCGCCGCTGACGGTTTTTTCAGATGATAATAAAACCTTGCTCGGCAGCGAGGTAGACATTGCACGTCTGGTGGCCGACAGCCTCGGCCTTGAGCTTAACGTTGTGCCAACATCCTGGGAGGACTGGCCGCTGGGCGTCGCTTCCGGAAAATATGATGCCGCGATCAGCAATATTACCGTCACCAAAGATCGCAAAGAGAAGTTCGATTTCGCCACCTATCGCAAAGACTCACTGGGCTTTTATGTCAAAGCCAATAGCCCGATAAAATCCATCAGCCGCGCGGAAGAGATTGCCGGGCTGCGCATCATCGTCGGTTCCGGCACCAACCAGGAAGCGATTCTGCTTGCCTGGAACGCTGAAAACCAAAAGAAAGGGTTAAAGCCTTTTACCCCGGTCTACACCAAAGATGATGCGGCGCTAACGCTTGCGCTGCAGTCCGGCCGGGCGGATGCCTGGTTTGGGCCAAACGTCACCGGAGCCTGGAAAGCGGCGCTGACCGGGCAGACGAAGCTGGTGGGCAGCGTTGACGGCGGCTGGCCGAAAGCCGCGCACATTGCGGTAACGCTGAAAAAGGGCAGCGGCCTGGTTGAGCCGGTACAAACGGCGCTCAACGGCGCCATTCAGCAGGGTGATTACGACAAAGTGTTGAATCGCTGGGGGGAGGGGGTGGAGCGTATTTCCGCCTCTGAAATTAACCCTGCCGGGTTAGGTGATTAAGGAGACGAAGATGAACGAACATTTTCGCGTGTTGTCACCGGAAGCACCGGAGCTGCAGCCCATTATTAGCGGACTGTTTGGCGAGTACGCGGCGCGCTACGGTGATTTTTTCTCGCGTGATGCAGAGGTTGAACTTACCGAATGGTATCTGCCGCCGCAGGGCATTTTTATTGTACTGGAGCGGGAGGGCGAAATTATTGCTACCGGCGCCTACAAACCCTATGACCCGCAAACCGCTGAGATTAAACGCATCTGGACAAAAAGCACACTGCGTAAGCAAGGACTGGCCGGGCGCGTAGTACGCGAGCTGGAACGTTTTGCTCTGCACGCCGGCTACAGCCGTATCTATTTGACCACCGGGTTTCGCCAGCCGGAGGCGGTCAGGCTTTACCTGAGCGAAGGCTACGAGCCGCAGTTCAGTCTTGAGATCGACCCTGAAACGTACAGTCAGCCGCCCTACGACGGGCGACTGCGGTTCACCAAAATTTTATCGCTGGAAAGCCTGAGTAAAACGGCCTGAGGAGAGACGATGAAAGCTTCTGAAACCATTAAGGTGGTGCCCGCACGTTACCCTTTGCGCACGCTGGGGGCCGTCATTGCCCTGTTCGTGCTGGCGGTGGTGGTGCAATCCGTCGCGTTTAATCCGCGTTGGGAGTGGGCCGTTTTTGCCCGTTGGTTCTTCGACCCGGTTATTCTTGAAGGGCTGGGGCAAACCCTGTTGCTCACGCTGTTGGGGACCGCGCTGAGCGTTGTGCTGGGGGGATTACTGGCGCTGGCCAGACTGTCATCTTCCTGGCTGCTAAGCAGCCTCGCCTGGGGCTATATCTGGCTGTTCCGTTCGCTACCGCTGATTGTCGTGCTGATCGTTCTGTATAACTTCTCGTATCTGTATGACACGCTTTCACTCGGCATTCCTTTCACCAGCATTGTCTGGGGTAGCTACGACACGATTAACGTGCTGGGGCAGTTTTCAACGGCGGTAGTTGGGCTGACCCTGGTGCAAAGCGCCTATACGGCAGAGATCGTGCGCGGCGGTTTTTTGGGCGTGGATCACGGGCAGTATGAGGCTGCGGCAGCATTAGGGTTGCCTGCATGGCGGCGTACCGTGCGAATTATTCTGCCCCAGGCGTTACGCACGATCCTCCCGGCGGGGTTTAATGAAATTATCAGCCTCGCAAAAGGTACGGCGATGGTTTACGTGCTGGCGATGCCGGAGCTGTTTTATACCATTCAGATGATCTACAACCGCACGCAGCAGGTTATTCCGCTACTGATGGTGGCGGCCGTCTGGTACCTGGTTATCACCAGCGTACTGTCGCTTATCCAGCATTTAGTCGAGCGTTCATTAGCGCGCAGCGAGCGGCGCTCGGCCATCAACCACACGCGTATCGCCCGTAGCGCTGCGCCGTCCACAACCGCCGTATCGCAGGAGCCGGTTCATGCCAACCTCTCATAATGGCCACATCTCGATTACCGGCGTCAGCAAATATTTTGGCCGCCATAAGGCGCTGGACGATGTTTCACTGGAGATTCCACCGGGGACGGTAACCGTGATTCTTGGCCCATCGGGTTCAGGGAAGTCTACGCTGCTGCGCACCATCAACCACCTTGAGCGCGTGGATGAAGGCTTTATCCAGATTGACGGCGATTACATTGGCTATCGCCTGAAAGGGGACAAGCTGTATGAGCTTAAAGAGAAAGATATTCTGCGCCAGCGCGCCAACGTGGGTTATGTCTTCCAGAACTTCAACCTGTTTCCCCATATGACGGTGCTGGACAATCTGATTGAAGCGCCGATTGCCCATAAGCAGCTCAGTCGCAAAGAGGCGGTAGAGCGTGCGTATGAACTGCTGGATGTGGTTGGGTTGCGCAACAAAGCCGAGGCGTGGTCACGCCATTTGTCCGGCGGGCAGCAGCAACGTATCGCCATCGCCCGTGCCCTGGCGCTCAGTCCGCGAGTGATGCTGTTTGATGAACCTACTTCTGCGCTGGATCCCGAACTGGTCGGCGAAGTGCTGGATGTGATCAAGACTCTGGCACGCTCAGGTACCACGCTGGTTGTCGTCACCCACGAAATCGGTTTTGCCCGTGAAGTGGCCGACCAGGTGGTGTTTATGGTGGATGGCAAAATTGTCGAGCAGGGGAGCAGCGACGACGTGTTGAATCGCCCACAGCATCCTCGTACCCGGCAGTTTTTATCGAAGGTGCTGTGAAATGAAATGTGGCTTAATTGCGTTATTGATGTATGCCTCTGCGTCTTCAGCGCAGGTTAGCATTGACCTGGCCGCCAATGAAAAACCGCTGGACGTGGCGAAGGATGAGCAGGCCATTGCAAAAATTCCCACCGGCTATAAGTTTATCGAGTCCGGTACGCTAACGGTGGCGATTTCGGCGCTCAACTCCCCACCGCTGGCGTTACTGGCAAGCGACAACCGCACGCGCATAGGCAGTGACCCGGATATTGCCCGCCTGCTGGCGGGAAGCCTGGGCCTGAAGTTAAAGCTGGTGCCCACGGCGTGGGAGGACTGGCCGCTGGGAATAACGTCCGGTCGTTATGACGTGGCGCTGGTGAATATTGCCGTAACCGAGCAGCGTAAAGAGAAGTTTGATTTTGCTACCTACCGCGTGGATTCGCTCTCTTTCGCGGTGAAGGCCAGCAGCCCGATTCAGGCAATCGGCAACGCAGAGGATCTTGCCGGGCGAAAAGTGATTGTGGGAGCCGGGACCAATCAGGAACGAATTCTTTTGGGCTGGAATGCTGAAAACGAACGAGCAGGCCGCAAACCTGCGCTGCCGGTTTATGTCACCGACGATGCTTCTGCGAACCTGTACATTCAGTCTGGCCGGGCCGATGTGTTCTTTGGTCCTCAGTCTATTACAGCCTATAAGGCGGCTTTGACCGGCACCACACGTGTCGTTGGGCTGGGACCGAAAAAGGCGTATGTTGCCACGACGACGAAGAAAGGAAACGGGCTGGTGTATGCGCTGCAGGCGGCGCTTGATGGCGCTATTCAGCGAGGGGAATATCAACGAGTCCTGGCGAGGTGGGGAGAGCAGGGGGAAGCCGTTGCTCAGTCGGAAGTTAATCCTCCGGGAATAACCTACTAAAACAAAAGGCCCGCAATGCGGGCCTTATATTGATGACAAGCCCGCGAAAAACGTGGTTTTCGCGGGCTTGGGGCAAACCAGAGAACATAATTCATTGTTTTTATGAGACCGAAGTTCGGGCCTTTTAAGGTCAATGAACTTTGTCAGCAGCCTCAGGCCAGCAATGCGGGCCTCGTACTCTTTAGCGTTGTTTTAGCGTGGTGCAACAGTAATGTTGTTGCCGCTGCCGGAGATGGCAACGCGCTGGCCAACGGAGTAACGGCTGTCACCCTGTTTTTGCACAGCGATGATGGTCTGGCCGTCATCTTTACGGATTTCCAGCTCAACACCCTTGCTGTTGCCCATTGCTCCGCCTACCGCGTCGCCCGCCAGGCCACCGGCTACCGCGCCGCCAGCGGTGGCAAGGGTACGACCTGTGCCGCCGCCGATGGTGTTACCCAACAGACCGCCAAGTACCGCACCGCCAATCGCCCCGATGGTGCTGTTGCCATCGCCTCCCTTGATGGTAACAGCGCGCACGTGGGTAATGGTACCGTAGGTGACGGTTCTCACCTGCTTCGCTTCGGATGCGTTGTAAACATCACCTGACAACCCTTCGTTGGCACAACCCGCCAGGGTCAGAGCAACCAGTGAAACTGTCAAAATACGTGAAATCATTTGTACCTCTCCTGTTAACCCATCAATGCTCAGTGAGCATCCGTTATGGCTAAATTATATGGCAATTCCGGGCCATAGTTCATGTTTGTTCTACAACAATCCTGTAAAAATAGTAAATCAAATGTCTTTAACCGCAATTAAACCGCTGCGCTGTGCGAATTTTGCTTAAATCACAGGCGGTCTGTTGCGGTTAGTTACACAGATTATTAATAAAAATTATTAATAAATCATGATATTGCGTGCTAATTTAACAGTATCAATTTACCGCCCCGGCGAGAATAAGGAGTGACGGATGAAATCAGGTCGCTATATAGGCGTGATGTCAGGCACCAGCCTGGATGGCATCGATGTGGTGCTGGCCGCTATCGATGAACATCTGGTGGTTCAGCAGGCGAGCTACAGCCACCCGATGCCGCTGGCCATCAAAAACGCTATTCTTGCCGTTTGTCAGGGGCAGCCACTCACGCTGTCCCAGCTGGGCCAATTGGACAACCGGCTCGGTAAATTGTTCGCCGAGGCGGTGCAAATCCTGGTAAAACGCGAAGGGCTCCGGCCAGAAGACGTTACGGCCATTGGCTGTCACGGACAAACCGTCTGGCACGAACCGCACGGCGAAGCTGCCCACACGCTTCAGATAGGCGACAATAATCACATTGCCGCGCTGACGGGTATTACCGTGGTCGGCGATTTTCGCCGTCGCGATATGGCGCTGGGCGGGCAGGGCGCGCCGCTGGTGCCCGCCTTTCATCAGGCGCTGCTGGCTCATCCGGGTGAACGCCGGATGGTGCTGAATATCGGTGGTATCGCTAACCTCTCTTTGCTGATACCCGGTCAGCCCGTCAGGGGCTATGACACCGGGCCTGGCAATATGCTGATGGATGCCTGGATCTGGCGGCAGCGCGGGAAAGGCTACGATAAAGACGCCGAGTGGGCGAGCGGTGGTAAAGTCATTATTCCGTTACTGCAGCAGATGCTCAGCGACCCTTATTTCTCTACCCCCGCGCCTAAAAGCACCGGACGTGAATACTTTAACTATGGCTGGCTTGAGCGCCAGCTTGCCAGGTTCCCCGCGCTTGCCGGGGAAGATGTTCAGGCCACGCTCACTGAATTGACCGCCACAACCATCGCCGAGCAGGTGTTATTGAGCGGCGGCTGTGAGCGCGTAATGGTGTGCGGCGGTGGCAGCCGTAATCCGCTGCTGATGGCCCGTCTTGCCGCGCTGTTGCCGGGAATTGAAGTCACGACAACCGATGAGGCCGGGATCAGCGGGGACGATATGGAAGCTCTGGCCTTTGCCTGGCTGGCGTATCGCACGATGTCCGGCCTGCCGGGGAATCTTCCTTCCGTGACCGGCGCCTCTGAGCCAACGATACTCGGCGCCATTTATCCGGCAAATCCTCGCCATAATCAGAGTTAACTGAAATTATCTTCTTCCCGTAAACGCTAAACTGAAGGCGTAAAGGAGGGCGCAGGCCCTCCAGGGATAAGAAGATATTCAGGATACTCAGATGAAAAAACTGCTTGCTGTCACTCTTCCACTGCTGCTCGCCGGCTGCAGCTACTACAACGCCTTTCTCGAAAAAATGCATACCGATACGCTGGTCTACCAGTGCGACGAAAAGCCGTTGACCGTGAAGCTGAATAACGACAAACAGCAGGTGAGCTTTGTCTACGACAACCAGCTATTGACCCTGACTCAGGGGCTTTCCGCCTCCGGGGCGCGTTATACCGACGGCGTTTACGTTTTCTGGTCCAAGGGCGACGGCGCGACGGTCTATCGTAAAGACAATATCGTGCTGAATAATTGCCAACTGCAAACGGCCAAACGTTGAGATTTCTCAGGGTGGGGAGCACAATAGCTCCACCCGAGGATAGCCTGACGTAACGCCATGTCTGATAACGACTCTTTGCAACAGATTGCGCACTTGCGCCGCGAATACACTAAAGGTGGCCTGCGCCGCCACGATCTCACCGACACGCCGCTGCCGCTGTTTGAGCGCTGGCTGACACAGGCCTGCGAGGCTAAGCTTGCCGACCCAACCGCTATGGTCGTCGCGACGGTTGACGAAAACGGTCAGCCGTATCAGCGCATCGTGCTGCTCAAGCACTTCGACGAAAAAGGCCTGGTGTTTTACACCAATCTGGGCTCGCGCAAGGCGCATCACCTTGAAACGAACCCGCGCATTAGCCTGCATTTCCCATGGCACATGCTGGACAGGCAGGTGATGGTGCTGGGCACCGCCGAGCGTCTTTCCACCATCGAGGTGCTGAAATATTTCCACAGCCGCCCGAAGGACAGCCAGATAGGTGCCTGGGTATCGAAGCAGTCGAGCCGCATTTCCGCGCGCGGTGTGCTTGAAAGCAAATTCCTTGAGCTGAAGCAGAAGTTCCAGCAGGGCGAAGTTCCGCTGCCGAGTTTTTGGGGCGGCTACCGCGTCAGCATCGAACAGATGGAATTCTGGCAGGGAGGCGAACACCGTCTTCACGACCGCTTCCTTTACCAGCGCGATGGAACTGCCTGGAAAATAGACCGCCTCGCGCCGTAAAGCCAGGATTTTCAGCTTAAGGGCTGGTGCTAACTGCGCCAGCCCTTTATTCTATGTGCCCTAAAAATGAATTCTTTCGCCAGTGGGCGAAAAGCCGTGTACCGGCAAAGGTGCAGTCGTATAGAGATGGAGAATTTGATGTCGAACATCAATTTGATAAAACAATTGCAAGAGCGGGGCCTCGTGGCCCAGGTGACGGATGAGGAAGCGTTAGCAGAGCGACTGGCGCAGGGGCCAATTGCACTCTATTGCGGCTTCGATCCAACCGCCGACAGCTTGCATTTGGGCCATCTGGTTCCGCTGCTGTGCCTGAAGCGCTTTCAGGAAGCAGGCCATAAGCCGGTTGCCCTCGTGGGCGGCGCGACCGGTCTTATCGGCGACCCAAGCTTTAAAGCCGTTGAGCGTAAGCTGAACACCGAAGATACCGTGCAGGAGTGGGTGGAAAAAATTCGCCGCCAGGTTGCGCCGTTCCTCGATTTTGACTGCGGTGAGAATTCTGCCGTCGCGGCTAACAACTATGACTGGTTCGGCAGCATGAACGTGCTGACCTTCCTGCGCGATATCGGCAAGCATTTCTCTGTTAACCAGATGATTAACAAAGAGGCCGTCAAACAGCGCCTGAACCGTGATGATGTGGGGATTTCCTTTACCGAGTTCTCCTACAACCTGCTGCAGGGTTACGACTTCGCCTGCCTGAACAAACTGCACGGCGTGGTGCTGCAGATTGGCGGTTCCGACCAGTGGGGCAACATTACCTCCGGTATCGACCTGACTCGCCGTCTGCACCAGCAGCAGGCGTTTGGCCTGACCGTGCCGCTGATCACCAAATCTGACGGCACCAAGTTCGGTAAAACCGAAGGTGGCGCGGTCTGGCTTGATCCGAAGAAAACCAGCCCGTACAAGTTCTACCAGTTCTGGATCAACACCGCAGATGCCGACGTTTATCGCTTCCTGAAGTTCTTCACCTTTATGGACATTGCGGAAATCAATGCTCTGGAAGAAGAAGACAAGAACAGCGGCGCTGCGCCTCGTGCTCAGTACGTGCTGGCAGAGCAGGTAACTCGTCTGGTTCACGGCGAAGAAGGGCTGACGGCGGCTAAGCGTATCACCGCCAGCCTGTTTAACGGCAACCTAAGCTCACTGAACGAAGCAGACTTCGAGCAACTGGCTCAGGACGGCGTCCCGATGGTTGAAATTGAACGCGGTGCCGACCTGCAACAGGCGCTGGTGGACGCCGAGCTGCAGCCATCCCGTGGCCAGGCGCGTAAAACCATCTCTCAGAATGCCATTACCATCAACGGTGAAAAACAGTCTGACCCGGAATACACCTTCACCGAAGGCGATATTCTGTTCAATCGTTACACCTTGCTGCGTCGCGGTAAAAAGAACTACTGCCTCGTTTGCTGGAAATAAGTTATCGGAATAGAAAAGCACGGCTTACGCCGTGCTTTTTTTTAGCAAGCACAACACCTGGCGATACCCGAGTAGAAAAATGAAAAACATTCTTGCTATCCAGTCCCATGTGGTATTTGGTCATGCCGGCAACAGCGCCGCCGAATTCCCGATGCGCCGTCTGGGCGCTAACGTCTGGCCGCTGAACACGGTGCAGTTCTCTAACCACACTCAGTACGGGAAATGGACCGGCAGCGTAATGCCCGCCAGCCACCTGAGCGAGATTGTGCAGGGGATTGCGGATATAGGGCAGCTGCAGCGTTGTGACGCGGTGCTGAGCGGTTATCTGGGCTCGGCGGAGCAGGGCGAACATATTCTCTCTATCGTGCGTCAGGTGAAGGCAGCTAACCCGAACGCCAAATATTTCTGTGACCCGGTGATGGGCCATCCGGAAAAAGGCTGCATCGTGGCGCCTGGCGTGGCGGAATACCATACGCGCTACGCCATGCCAGCAAGCGATATCATCGCGCCGAACCTGATTGAGCTGGAAATTCTGAGTGGCCACAGCGTGAACAACGTGGCCGAGGCCGTAGAGACGGCCCGCGAGCTTATCGCCCAGGGGCCAGAAATCGTGCTGGTGAAACACCTGGCCCGGGCGGGCTATCAGCAGGATCGTTTTGAAATGCTGCTGGTGACGGCTGAAGAGGCGTGGCACATCCATCGCCCGCTGGTGGACTTCCGCGAACGTCAGCCGGTTGGCGTCGGCGATGTGACCAGCGGCCTGCTGCTGGTGAAACTGCTGCAGGGCGCGACGCTGCGTGAAGCGCTGGAGCACGTCACGGCGGCGGTATACGACATCATGGTTGTGACAAAACGCATGGAAGAATACGAGCTACAGCTCGTTGCCGCTCAGGACGGCATTGCCAAACCTGAGCATTACTTCACCGCGGTAAAGCTCTGAAATAAAAACGCCCTCGTTTGAGGGCGTGAGACTGCTGAATTCGGTCGAATAAAAGCAATGAATGATGTTTTCTGGTTTGCCCCAAACAGTCGAAAACCACGTTTTTCGGCTGTTTGTCATCAATTTGACGCCCTCGTTTGAGGGCGTTTTGCTTTTAAGGGATGGCTTAAATCCCTTCGGCGGTCAGTGCCGCAGAAACTGCCGGGCGCCCCTTCATACGTTCAACATACGCTTCGATATTCGTCAGGCCAGCCAGATCCAGCTTCAGGCCGTACGCCCAGCGCAGGACGGTAAACAGATAGGCATCTACCACCGTGAAGCGCGAGCCCATCAGCCACTGTTTGTCCTTCAGCGCTTCGTTCACGTACTGGAATTTCTTCTCCATCTGTTTGCGGACTACGGCCTTGAATTCTTCTGGCGTAGCCGGGTTGAACAGCGGAGAGAAACCTTTATGCAGCTCGGTTGCCACATAGTTCAACCATTCCAGGGTATGGTAGCGGGTCATGCTGCCCGCCGGTGCCAGCAGCTGGCGGTCCGGCACTTTATCGGCCAGGTATTGCACGATGGCGACACCTTCGGTTAGCAGAGAGCCGTCATCCAGCACCAGCGCAGGCACCTGACCCTTCGGGTTGATGGCGAGGAAATCGTCACCGTTTTCGGTACGTTTGGTCGCCAGGTCAACCTTAACCAGCGAGAAGTCCAGGCCTGACTCACGCAGGATGATGTGAGGGGAGAGGGAACAGGCACCGGGCTTGAAATACAGTTTCATGACTAACTCCTTTAGGGCGCTAAGATAACTTATGGTAGTGCGGTCTCAGTGAAAAAAAAAGCCGTCGGCTGTGAGGCCGACGGCTAAATCATCATTTTTCCAGGGAAAGTTACGCCGTAGCGGTTTCGTTAACCTTTTCTGCTTTGTCTTCGCTCAGCGTCATGCGGTTCAACTTAGGCGCCGTCAGCAGCATCAGCACGGCAATCACACCCGTCACGATACCGATCTGCATGAACACACGGCCGTAAACTTCCAGCGACTGCAGTGGGTCGGTGACGTTTTCCGGTACCGCCATCAGACCAGCGACTTTACCGGCGATGATTGCAGCACCTGCGGTCGTCAGGAACCAGCTCCCCATGATGAAGCCCATCAGACGCTGTGGAACCAGCTGTGCCACCATAGCGAGGCCCAGGCCAGAAATCATCAGTTCACCGATACTCTGCAGCGCGTAGCTCAGGATCAGCCAGTTCACGGAAACGATACCCGCTTCATTGGCAAACTTCGTGCCGATCGGCAGGACAAGGAAAGCGAAGGAGCACAGCACCATGCCGATAGCAAACTTGTGCGGCATTGGCAGACGGTCGCCCATTTTGTTGTAGATAGCGGCCAGAATTGGGCTACCAATCATGATCCAGAATGGGTTCAGCGCCTGGAACTGCTCGGCTTCGAAAGTGATGCCCAGGATCTCATGGCCCACGTTACGAATCGCGAAGAAGTTCAGGGACGTCGGCATCTGGCTGTACAGCACAAAGAAGACGATAGCTTCAACCATCAGGATGAAAGCCACGATCATCTTACGGCGAGCGGCGCCTTTCATCGCAAAGGCTTCTTTAGCGAAGATAAAGATAATACCCAGAGCCACAACGCCCAGTACGGCGCGAGCAATGCCCTGGTTGTGCAGCAGCCAGGTGGCAACGGCAATCAGCACCACGACGCCTGCGATGGTCGCCATCAGCTTGCCGAAGTGTACCGGCGCGAAGTCAGGTTTGGACCCGTAGTTTTTCACCCACTTCTTGCAGAAGATGAAGTTCACCAGGGTAATCAGCATACCGACGAAGCTCAGGGAGAACGCGGTGCTCCAGCCGTACTGCGCAGCAAGCCATGGAGTAGCAAGCATAGAGAAGAAAGAGCCGATGTTGATGGACATGTAGTACATGGTGAATGCACCGTCCAGACGCGGGTCGTCTTTCTCATAGCAGGTAGAGAGCAGCGAGGAAGGGTTAGCCTTAAACAGACCGTTACCTACCGCGATGGTTGCCATACCGATGTAAACCACGCTCACGTCGTGGCCTGAGTAGGCAACAAGGGCGTAACCAATAGCCAGTACAATAGTACCGAGCATGATAACGCGTTTTGTACCGAGCACTTTATCGCCCAGCCAACCGCCAATCGCAACCAGGCCATACACCAGGGCGCTAAAGGAGGAGAACAGCGTAATAGAGTCCGCTTCGGACATGCCCAGCATTTTGACCAAATAAACGGCCATGATGCCTTGCAGGCCGTAATAGCCAAAACGCTCCCAGAGTTCGATAGAGAAAATCAGGTAGAACGATTTAGGTTGCTTGAAAGCGTTAAGACTAACGTTTTCTGCTGGTTCTTTGTTTGCAGTCGACACATATACCTCTTTTTTTACATCCCGCTTTAATCAGGGGTTTTCTCATGCCTTACCGCGTCGGTAAGCATTTTTCTTGTTATAAGGAAGGAAAAACGGGAGGTAATGTTCACTATCCCGGGGTTGCAGGCAAGAGGTTTGTAATACTCTGTTACATATATCCATGGCGAGATAATACGCCATCAGGTGAATTGTTATTCAGCGTTAAATTTTACTAATTTTTTCATTAACGATTTTTTGTCTTTTTTCGAAGCGTTTTTTTAATGTTTTGGTTGTATATTCTGCTTTTAAGGGTTTCATGCAGTGTTAACAACTAGTGTATTCAATATATATGGCCTATTGTATTGCCCTGGATCCATTATCGCTAACGATAGCAAGGCGTTAGCTGTGTTTTTATTACCTTTTTGCAACCTCAAGTTATCAAAGTGATATAGATCACAAATTTATAGAAATTTCTTATCGCAAAAAAACGATTAACCTGGTTAACCGGTTAAAGGTCGAACAATATAAAAGTAGCTGCGGATTTAAGTGGAATAAATGAACACCGCGAAGGATTTTTTTAGGCAGGGTAGAGAATAAAAACGCTCGCCGATGATGCGAGCGCCAGTGTCAGACGTCAACCTTCTCTTTGAATTCGCAAAGATCTTCGATAATACACGAGCCGCAGCGCGGTTTACGCGCAATGCAGGTATAGCGGCCGTGAAGGATCAGCCAGTGGTGGCAGTCGACCTTAAATTCTGCAGGCACGACTTTAAGCAGCTTTTCCTCTACCTGTTCTACGTTTTTGCCTGCGGCAAACTGAGTGCGGTTACACACGCGGAAGATATGGGTGTCAACGGCTATGGTCGGCCAACCAAACGCAGTATTCAGCACGACGTTGGCGGTTTTACGGCCCACGCCGGGGAGGGCTTCCAGCGCCGCTCTGTCTTCCGGCACTTCGCCGCCGTGCAGCTCCAGCAGCATGCGGCAAGTTTTAATCACGTTTTCAGCCTTGCTGTTAAACAAGCCGATGGTTTTGATGTACTCCTTCACGCCGTCCACGCCAAGTGCCAGCATAGCGGCCGGCGTATTAGCGACAGGGTAAAGCTTTGCCGTCGCTTTATTGACGCTGACGTCGGTTGCCTGGGCGGACAGCAGGACGGCAATCAGCAGCTCAAAGGGGCTGCTGAAGTTGAGTTCTGTCGTAGGATGAGGGTTGTTGTCCCTCAGGCGGGTAAGGATCTCAACGCGCTTACTGTTATTCATGAAGCCTTCTCTGCATTCCCTTCCACGGCTGCGCTTTCGCGGGCGCGGCGTGCCTTCATTTTTTCGTCGATGAGGTATTTTATCGCCAACAGCATACCAAGGCCAATAAAGGCGCCTGGAGGCAGCATAGCGAGCAGGAAAGGCGTGTCGGTATGGAATACCTCAATGCGCAGTACTTTTGCCCAGTTGCCAAGCAGGCCATCAGCGCCGTCAAACAGCGTTCCATTGCCGATAATTTCACGTATTGAACCTAAAACAAACATCGCGCTGGTGGCGCCCAGACCGGTAGCAAAACCATCCAGCGCGGCATAAGGCACGCTGGCTTTGGCAGCGTAAGCCTCGGCTCTGCCCACAACAATGCAGTTGGTTACGATAAGCGGAATAAAGATGCCTAACGACTGATAGAGCCCAAAGGCGTAGGCGTTGATCAGCATCTGCACGATGCTCACCACCGAGGCGATGATCAGGACGTAAACCGGGATACGAATCTCAGCGGGCACCCAGCGACGCAGGGCAGAGATTGTGCCGTTGGTTAGCGTCAGCACCAGCGTTGTGGCAAGCCCAAGCCCCAGGGCGTTGGTTGCGGTTGATGTCACCGCCAGCAGCGGGCAAAGACCCAGTAGCTGAACCAGGGCTGAGTTGTTCTTCCACAGCCCGTTTATCAGAACGCGTTTTGTTTCGCTCATTGTTGATCTCCACAGGCAGGCAGTTCGTTGAGCTGTGCAGGCAGGGTCTCTGCGAACAGGCCTGCACGCTTAACGGCGTTGACTACCGCGCGGGGGGTGATGGTTGCCCCGGTAAACTGAGTAAACTGGCCGCCGTCTTTTTGCACCGCCCAGCTCGTGTCATTGCTGCCCTGAATGCGCTTGTTAGCAAAATGCGTTATCCAGTCGCTCAGACGCAGTTCAATCTTGTCGCCAAGGCCCGGCGTTTCATGGTGCTCGGTGACGCGTGTGCCGAGTATGGTGCCGTTAAAATCAGCGGCAACCAGAATTTGTATAGCACCAGAATAGCCGTCCGGCGCGGTAGCTTCCATGACCACGGCAACCGGCTTATCGCCTTTGCGCGCCACGTAGATGTGCCGTGTGCCCTTGCCGAGAGGGGAGTCCTTTACCAGCAGGCAGCTGTCCTGAATGCGGTTATCGTAAACGTCATCTGAAATCACCTGATCGAACAACATCTTTTGCTGCAGCGCAGACTGCTGCGCGATGGTGGGTTTGGTGAGTTCGTTGACCAGTGCCGTAAGTCCGGTAAACAGGGCGGCAAACAGCGCCAGGGCGATGCCATGCTTTTGCATTGTTTTAAACATAGCGTCTCCTTAGCGATGGCCGTACGCGCGAGGGCGTGTGTAGTAATCGATCAGCGGTACGGTAATATTGCCCAGCAGTACGGCAAAAGCTACGCCGTCAGGGTAACCACCGTAGGTGCGAATCAGCCAAACCAGCAGGCCAACCAGTGCACCGAAAATCAGGCGGCCACGGTTTGTTGTCGATGCGGTCACCGGGTCGGTCAGGATAAAGAATGCGCCCAGCATAGTCGCGCCAGAGAACAGGTGCACCAGCGGAGATACGCATTTTTCCGGGGAGATAATCCAGCCGAGCGTTGAACATATCACCAGAGCGGCCAGGAAACCTGCCGGAATATGCCAGCGGATGGTGCCACGCCAGAGAAGGAACAGGCCGCCCGCCAGATAAGCCAGGTTAACCCACTGCCAGCCAAGACCGGCCAGAACGCCGCCAAATATGGGCGCATTCAGCAACTGCTCAGCGGAGTGGCCCGCATGCAAACCGGTTTTAAAGGTATCCAGCGGCGTCGCCTGGCTGATGCCGTCTACGCCCATGCGTAGCGTATCCATAGTGCTGCCCGCGGTGGTTGCGCCGTGGAAAATTATCTGCAGGCTGTCTACAAAACCAGGCACGGTGGCGGCGATGGACTGCGGCGGAAGCCAGGATGTCATCTGTACCGGGAAAGCAATAAGCAGGACTACATAACCAATCATTGCCGGGTTAAACGGATTGTTGCCGAGGCCGCCGTAGAGTTGTTTGGCAATGATTATCGCAAACACCATACCGAGTACCACCATCCACCACGGCGCGAGCGGAGGAATACTGATGCCGAGCAACAGGCCGGTCAGCAGCGCAGAGTTATCCCCCAGATAGGTTTGCACCGGTCTTTTACGCAGGCGTAATACCAGCGCCTCTGCGGCCATCGCGCTGACGATCCCCAGCACAATCTGAGCGAGGGTTCCCCAGCCAAACCAGTACCACTGCATCGCAATGCCGGGCAGGGCCGCGAGAGAAACCAGCATCATAATCCGCGCGGTGCTGCGCTGGTTATGGGTGAACGGGGAGCTTGCGATTTTAAAAACCATTTATTCCTCTGGAGACATCTGAGCGGCTTTACGTGCCTGAACGCGGGCAATTGCCGCAGCCACTGCAGCTTTGCGTGGGTCTTGTTCTTCTTGTGGTGCCGGTTGTTCGGTTTCTGCCTTTTGCGCTGCTTTACGAGCTTTAGCGCGAGCGATAGCGGCTTCGACAGCGGCTTTACGCGGATCAACGGCTACAGGCTCGGCGCTTTCAGCATTCTGCGCTGCTTTACGAGCTTTAGCACGGGCAATGGCCGCTTCGACCGCGGCTTTACGCGGGTCGATAGCTTCCTGCTCTGCTGCTACAGGTTCAGCGCTTTCTGCGTTTTGGGCAGCCTTGCGAGCTTTAGCGCGGGCAATAGCCGCTTCAACGGCCGCTTTACGCGGATCCACCTCTGTGCTGACCACGGATTCTGCCTGTTGTGCTTTTTCCGCCTGGCGGGCTCGAGCTTCGGCCTTGCGGGCTTCACGGGCTGCGATCGCTTCACTGTTGTCCGGCACGCTGCCGGCTTTTACGATGATAGGTTCTTCGCAGGCCTGGGCGTTTTTGCTCTTCACGCGGGCAAGCGCGGCCTGAATCGCATTATTGTCCTTCGCCGTCGGCTGAACCGCCGCATTTTTGTGGCGCTCAAGGCGGGCGGCTTTCTCACGCTCAAGCCTTTCCTGACGAGCCTCAAAGCGGGCTTTAGCCTCAATGGTACGCTTAGCTTCCAGCTCAATTTCGCGGATTTCAGCCTTCTCCTGACGGAAGTACTGCACCAGAGGAATATTGCTTGGGCAAACGTAAGCGCAGGCCCCGCATTCGATACAGTCAGCCAGGTTGTGCGCGGCGGCTTTGTCGTGCTGCTGGCCTTTGCTGTACCAGTAAAGCTGCTGCGGCAGCAGGTCCGCCGGGCAGGAATCGGCACAGGCGCTGCAGCGAATGCAGCCTTGCTCTTCTTCCTGCTCGCCCATCTCACTCGGGGATGGCGCAAGCAGGCAGTTGGTGATTTTAACGACCGGCACGTCCAGCCACGGCAGGGTGAAGCCCATCAGCGGGCCGCCCATAATGACTTTCTGCTCCTGGCTCGGGCGGAAACCGGCAAAATTAAGCAGGTGGCTGACCGGCGTACCCAGACGTGCCCAGACGTTTCCCGGCTGGGTAATCGATTCGCCGGTTAAGGTGACTACGCGCTCGGTCAGCGGTTCACCGTCGATTACCGCGCGCTTGATGGCATACGCGGTGCCGACGTTTTGCATCAATATGCCGATGTCGGACGAGCGGCCACCGTGAGGAACCTGCTTACCGGTCAGAATTTGCGTGAGCTGTTTGGCGCCGCCGGACGGGTATTTCGTCGGGATCACCCGCAGCTGCATATCGTGGCTGTCTGCCAGCACCGCACGCATCATTGAGATGGCCTGAGGCTTGTTGTCCTCGATGCCGATAAGAATGCGCTGCGGCTTAAGAATATGGGTCAGGATGCGAACGCCTTCGACGATTTGGGCGGCGCAATCCTGCATCAGGCGATCGTCGGCGGTGATGTACGGCTCGCACTCTGCGGCGTTAATAATGAGCGTGTCAATTTTGTCGCCGCCGCCCTGCAGTTTACTGCCGGTAGGGAAGCCTGCGCCGCCCAGCCCGGCCACGCCGAACTGGTGAATACGAGCGATAAGCGCTTCGCGGGTCTGGCAGCGGTAATCACTCCAGCCGTCGCGCTCAATCCAGCGGTCTTCGCCGTCGGCATCCAGCACAACGCTGAGTTCCGCAAGGGCGGAAGGGTGCGCGGTGGAGTGGGGGGCTATCTCTTTAACGGTGCCGGAAGTCGGAGCATGCACCGGCAGCATTCTTCCGCGCCCGCGGGTCAGCGGCTGGCCGCGCAGCACATAATCGCCGGGCTTCACGCACAGCTCGCCTTCTGCACCAATGTGCTGTTTAAGCGGGATAACCAGCCGGGATGGCAGTGGAACCTGGCGCAGCGGCGTACCGTTAGACTGGGTTTTCATCTCGGGAGGATGGATGCCGCCGTCAAAGTCCCAAATTCTGTCTTTTTTAAAGCGATTAAAGATATTAAGCATGATTGTCCGCCGGGATCATACGCACCGGGATGGTCTGCAAATCCCATTTCCAGCTTTCGGTCGTGGGGCTGACGGGAATCAGTTCGATGCAGCGGGTCGGGCAAGGATCGACACAAAGGTTACAGCCTGTGCACTGGTCGCTAATCACGGTATGCATGGCACGGGTCGCGCCGACGATGGCGTCAACGGGGCAGGCCTGAATGCATTTTGTGCAGCCGATGCAGTTCGCTTCGTCAATCACGGCCAGCATTCGCACCGGCTCTGCGGCGGTGGCGTCGCCGTCAATCGGTTGAGGCTCAACGTTCAGGGCAGAGGCAATTTTCAGCATCACGGCTTCGCCGCCGGGCGCGCACAGGTTGATTTTTGCACCCTGATTACCTACGGCTTCCGCATAAGGGCGGCAGCCAGGATAGCCGCACTGGCCGCACTGGCTTTGCGGCAGCAGCTCGTCGATGCGATCGACAATGGGATCTTCTTCAACCTGGAAGCGGCGCGAGGCATAGCCAAGGATCAGACCAAACAGCAGCCCCATCAGCGTGACCGAAATAATTGCCATCCACAACGTTGTCATCAGAACTTCACCAGCCCGCTAAAGCCCATAAAAGCGAGGGCCATCAGGCCTGCGGTGACCAGCGCGATAGCGTTACCGCGAAACGGCGCGGGGATATCGGCCACGACCATACGCTCGCGAATAGCGGCAAACAGCACCATCACCAGCGAGAAGCCCAGCGCGGCGGAAAAGCCATACACCGCAGACTGCAGGAAGTTATGGCCGAGGTTAATATTCAGCAGCGCCACGCCGAGCACGGCGCAGTTGGTGGTAATCAGCGGCAGGAAGATACCCAGCAGGCGATAAAGCGCCGGGCTGGTCTTGCGTACCACCATCTCGGTGAACTGAACGACGACCGCGATAACCAGAATAAAGGCCAGCGTGCGCAGGTAAATCAAGTCCAGCGGCACGAGGATCAGTTCGTCAATTATCCAGGCAAAAATCGAGGCGAGCGTCATCACGAAGGTGGTAGCAAGCCCCATGCCGATGGCGCTTTCTAGCTTTTTGGAAACCCCCATAAACGGACACAGGCCAAGGAACTTCACCAACACGAAGTTATTGACCAGAACGGTACCAACGAAGAGCAGCAAGTAATCTGACATGATTCGACCTGAAACAAAAAAAGCCGCCTATTATCGACTAATCGGCGGGCGGCGACAACGGGCTATCTATAGGGTTATTACGGGTTAATGAAGGTCTGCTTCACGCGTTGAGAACGCTTCAGGTAAGGGACCAGTAACGCCGCGGCAAGCAGGGAAGGAAGCAGCAGCTGCACCGCTACCTTGTCACTCACCGGTGAGAATGCAAAAGATTTAATCGCCAGCAGCACGGTGAGCAAGAGCCACAAAATATAATGGCGCACCACATTCTTGCGTCGTTTAAAGAAGGCGATGGTCAACCATAGCGTGTAGCCCCACATAGCCAGCGCACTGCAGACAGAAAGGGTAAACAGCATCGTTGTTTTGGCGTCCGCATTACCCAGAGCCTGACGGGCTTCGGGAGAAAGAATCATCATCAGGAAACTTAACAGTGCCACGGAGCTGCTGAGTAACGACATCAGTAGCCAGGCCAGTGGCGCGAGCAGCCAGCCAGCGATACGCGGGGGTTGGGGCGTCGTCATGTTTCCTCCCGATTTAACAATATGGTGAATAAAGCGGGGGGATTATAAGGGATTTTACCGCTAATGCTACCGGCAGGTGGCTACAGAACGTAACGCCAGACCGTTTTAGGCACGCAGCCCAGGTCGAAAAGGCGCCCGCCGGAGGCCAGTTCAGCCCTGCGGTGGTCAGCTGCCCGGTACATATTAATGATTTCCCGGCTGTCCGTTAATGTGTAGTTGAGGTGATCAAAGAGTTTTTCCAGATTTTCCTGAGAACTGATTTTGCGGAATTTCATCAGGTAATCCAGCGTACTTAAGGGGGAGGCATTTTCCATAGGGTATAAGAATAAATAATTATCGGCTGACGGAAGCAAACGATAATAATCGCAAATCAGGCACCGGCTTAGCGCTATTATTAACCTACGGGATAATTAGGAGTTTTCTTTGCACCGGCCAGGAATCGCGGGACATAAAATCTCCTTACTTTTAATTTATTAGCATCGGCAAGGGGCCAATAGCACTCCACAAAAGTCACAGTAAATGTCAGGTTAATTAGCAATAATGGCTGTCTGATACCCGGTAGGTGCACAATCCAGAAACTTACGGTTGTCGGCCGCCGGGGGATAAGGTGAAATGCCGGTGTCCATTGAAGAGAGGAAGACAAATGAGTGATACCATCCGCGTCGGGCTTATCGGTTACGGTTATGCCAGCAAGACTTTTCACGCGCCGCTGATTTCCGGTACGCCAGGAATGCTCCTCGCAGCAGTATCCAGCAGCGATGCTGAAAAGGTGCACGCTGACTGGCCGGGGATGACGGTAGTGTCAGATCCTCAGCGCTTGTTTAATGACCCTACTATTGACCTCATTGTGGTTCCCACCCCAAATGATACCCATTTCCCGCTCGCCAAAGCGGCGCTCGAGGCCGGGAAACATGTCGTCGTCGATAAGCCCTTTACCGTAACGCTGTCGCAGGCGCGCGAGCTGGATGCGCTGGCTAAAAAGCTCGGCCTGCTGCTCTCTGTATTCCACAACCGCCGCTGGGATAGCGACTTCTTGACGGTGAAAAACCTGCTGGCGGAGGGGAGCCTGGGGGAAGTGGCTTATTTTGAATCCCACTTTGACCGTTACCGCCCGCAGGTGCGTAACCGCTGGCGTGAGCAGGCGGGCGTTGGCAGCGGTATCTGGTTCGATCTTGGGCCGCATCTGCTTGACCAGGCCATTAACCTGTTTGGTCTGCCGGTCAGCCTGACGGTCGACCTCGCTCAGCTTCGCGCAGGCGCGCAGGCGACCGACTATTTCCACGCGGTGCTGGCTTATCCTCAACGCCGTGTGGTGCTGCACGGCACGTTGCTGGCGGCGGCGGAAACCGCACGCTATATCGTTCACGGAACGCGTGGTAGCTATATTAAATACGGTCTGGATCCGCAGGAAGACCGCCTGAAAGCAGGAGAGCGCCTGCCTCAGGAAGACTGGGGCTACGATATGCGTGACGGTGTGCTGACGCAGGCCCAGGGGGAGCTCATGGACGAACAGACAGTGTTGACCGTACCGGGTAACTACCCTGCCTACTATGCGGCGATCCGAAATGCGCTGACCGGCAAAGGGGAAAACCCGGTACCGGCAGCCCAGGCGATTCAGGTAATGGAACTGATTGAACTGGGTATGGAGTCGGCGAAGAAGCGCGCCACGCTAAACCTCTCCTGATGATAACCCTCACCGCAGGCGGTGAGGGTTTCTTTTTTTAGTGCAGATTATTAAAGTTATAGGTGAACGTCAGGCTAAAACGGACGTCGCGTCGACTGCTGTCGCTGGGCAAATCGGCCAGCGGTCTTGCGGCCTCAACGGAAACAGAATAGTGGCGACTGTCGCCCACCATCACCCCGGTTGCGATTGATGCCAGGCGCTGGTGACGGAAGCCTTGCTGGTTGAACCAGGTCTGGGCGGTATCGGCAACAACATAGGGCTGTACCGTGTTGATCCAGACGCTTTTATCCAGATTGTGGAGATAGCGCAGCTCAACCTGCCCCCCGTAGCCGTAGTCGCCGCTTGCTTCACCGTCCGGGTAGCCTCGTCCGTAGCGCTGGGCACCAAAACTCACGCGTTCAGCTTCCGGCAGATTATTGCTCGACCAGTCCCCCTCCAGCGACGTGCTTAACTTCCAGCGTTCGGCCAGCATCCAGGCCGCATCACCATTGGCCTTCCAGCGCGTGAAGTTGAGGTTGGTGTTCGAGCCCGGCGTTACGCTTGCTCCAAACGCATCAATGCCTTTACGTAATGTCAGGCGTGCGCTCCAGTTGGCTTTCTCATATTCCCGGTAGCCCCATGCAGAGAACTCCGCTGCTGGATAGCGCGCCCGCTGGCTAACGGAAGGCAAATCAATGGTGTTGCCGAAGCCGCTGGCACGCAGCGCATAATCGTCACGTTTATCAACATAATCCAGCCCGCCGCTTACCGAGAACTGTTTCTTCCGTTCAAGCAGCAGCGGGTAGCTAAACGCGATGCCGCCGGTGTACTGCGTTGTTTTCTCTTTTGCCTCAATGGCAATGTTCTGCGGCAGGTAGCGCAGCGGCGTATAGTCGCGCGGATCTTCACGATAAAAGCTGCCTTTCAGCTGCATCAGCAGGCCATTGTCGGTGAGGTATTGCTGATAGTTGGCGCCAAAATAGGTTTTTTTAGTGCCGTTATCCAACGGGACTAAGGTCGCCAGACCCAGCTGATCGCCATGGCTGGTAAGGTTACTCAGGGTGCCGTTAACCAGCGCCAGGTTTGAGCCTTTGCGCGTATCTATCGTTGAGGAGAGATCCCAGATATGAGGCTGAGTGGCGTCAACTTTCATGTCGGCCGCACCGTAAATATTATTGGGCAATGCGGCGTTAGCCTCAACTTTGGTGGCCGGTGTACGCTGCATCAGCAGGCTATAGCGATCGAACGTGGCCTGGCTGAGCGGCTTTTCATTCATCATTAACGCCGACAGGCGACTTAAGCGCTCGCTGGTGCTGGCGTTGTCGCTGTTAATATTGCTGTGGGCGATATATCCTTCAACCAGCACGATGCGAACCGTGCCATCATGGAAATTGTCGCTCGGTAAATAGGCATACGAGAGTGGCAGCCCGTCATGCTGATAACGTTGGGTAATGCCATTGGTTAAGGCTACCAGCTGTGCCAGCGGTACGGTTTTGCCCACCAGCGGCATAAACGGCTGAACCAGCGAGTCGAGTTTGTAACGCGTCCCGCCGATAAACTGCAGATGTTTCACCGTAATCGGCGTCTGCGGGGTGAGTTGTGGCACCGGCAGGGCGGTTTTCACCTCGGGCTGCTTTTGTTGAGCAACCGGGAGGGCAAGCGAGCGAGCGGCCTTAGCGGGATTATTAGGGTCGATAAGCGTGGGGGACATATCAGCGTAGCTGATACTCAGAGTTGCTCCGTACAGCAGCAGTATACCCAGACGGTTGTCCATAGTGAGCTCCCTTAACTGCGCAGCGAAGACGTTGCTGTGAAAAAAGTGCTCCCGCCGATACCACGGGAGCACGTGTGCCATGACGAGCACTATTTCGTTTTCAGAAGACCGTTGACCGCGCCGCTAAGCCCGGTTTGCTGGCCTGAACTTTGTGTCCCAGTGCTGGTGGCGCTGGCGCTGACATTCGTTGTTAACGAAGAGGTCAGGCCGCTAACGGTCGTGCCAAGATTGGTGACCAGGCCATTGCTTCCTACGCCGACTGAGCCGGAGGCGCCTGCGGAAACGGAGCCTGAGCTGCCGGTACTGCCGCTGGTTTGCACCGGTTTCACCAGCGCGCCGCTATCCGTGACGGCCTGTCCGGTATTTTGAACCACCTGACCAAGACCGCCGAGGGAAGGGTTACTGCCGCTAATATTGGTGCCAAGCCCGCTGACCGTTCCGCCGGCGGAAGTCAGAAGATTACTTACCGGCGTACCCAGACCACTTGCTCCGCCAACGGCCTGGGTGGCTTTCTGGGTGTCTGCGAGCGTGGTGTTAACTACGCCCGTTGCGCCGGTCGTCAGGTTGGAGACGCCAGGGCTTTGCACCGTTTGAGTAAGTGCATTGCCTGCGCCGGTTACAACTTGCCCCGCCGTATTAACAAGATCGCCTGCTGCACCGGTTAACCCGCCGGCTGGCGTATTAGCCGTTGAGCCAGCAAGGTGAGTCCCGATTGCTGATACAGTCGTACCGAGTCCTGAGACCGCATTGGTTGAACCAGTCAGGGTTGTGCCCAACCCGTTAGGGTTATTGGCATTGCCAAGCCCATTCGCAACACCATTCCCGACGGTGGAAATGGCACTGCCCGTGCCACCAACGGCAACCGCAACCGTTGAGGTCACCGGATTATTGACCGGTAGCTGAGAGGCGACGCCGCCGAGCGTGCTGCCTACGCCGCCCACGGCTCCACCCGCGTCTTTGATGACATTATTCCCGGCGCTGTTAGCAACGGTAGTGCCGCCACCGGTGCCCGTTCCGCCACCGGTGCCCGTTCCGCCACCGGTGCCCGTTCCACCACCGGTGCCCGTTCCGCCACCGGTGCCCGTTCCACCACCGGTGCCCGTTCCACCACCGGTGCCCGTTCCACCACCGGTGCCCGTTCCACCACCGTCACTACCCGTGCCAGAGCCGCCACCGCCGTTATTTGCGGTATCAGTTCCGGTAGTGCCGGCAGATCCGGCCGTTTTCGCCGTATTGTGTGAACTTCCTCCTCCGCCGCTACAGGCGGATAGGGAGAATGCAAGAAGTACCGCCATCGCAATAGCGCTGAGGCGGCCAATGTTATTTGAGCGCATAGCAATACTCCACTATTAGCACGCCGGACGGCGTATTAATAAGTGTATGGCTTATTTTAATAGCCGCCACATCACGAGCTATTTAATATGAATTTAAATTTTCAAATGAGAGTCCTGTCGTCTTTTTATACTGCACCAATGCGCGGATATATGATTATGTTTTTTATAATCATGGCGTTGAAGTTTACCATTAGGTAAAAATATATTTTATTAAAACAACTTGATTTACGCGAGAAAGTCTTCTTTAAATACTTTTTAATTAAGCTTAGCTGTATTCATATTTTAGTTTTAGTTACGCTAAATTGCTTACGCTTCGCTTTGGAATAAATAGAAAGTGCGGTGCCGCTCATTTTTAGATGTTTTACAAAATTGTTAACTCGCCAGCACGGCAAAATTGTTGCAAAGTAAAGCCCGAACATTTTTGGGCAGGTAGAGGGATAGGATGGGTTGGCTTCAAAAACTAAAAATTGATAACTTTTTACTGATCATGATTGGTGTCGTGGTCGTCGCATCGCTGTTCCCTTGCGAAGGGATCGTGAAGACCGGATTTGAGTATCTGACGACTTTTGCGATAGCGCTTCTCTTCTTTATGCATGGGGCAAAGCTTTCCCGCGATGCCATCATGGCGGGAATGGGGCACTGGAAACTCCATTTAGTGGTGTTCCTCAGTACCTTTGCGCTGTTCCCGCTGCTGGGGCTGGCGATGGGCTTTCTCTCTCCGGCTATCCTTAGCCAGCCGCTTTATATGGGCTTCCTGTATCTTTGTGCGCTGCCAGCAACAGTGCAGTCGGCTATTGCTTTTACCTCCGTTGCTGGCGGTAATGTGGCTGCTGCGGTCTGTAGCGCGTCGGCGTCCAGCATCCTGGGGATCTTCCTCTCTCCAGTCCTGGTGGGGGCCCTCATGCAGACGCAGGAAGGCTCTACCGATACGCTGCACGCGATTGGCAAAATCATTATGCAGCTGATGGTGCCGTTTGTTATCGGCCATCTCTCCCGACCGCTGATCGGCAAATGGGTTGATCGCCATAAAAAGCTGATTGGCCTGACCGATCGCTCGTCCATTCTGCTCGTGGTTTACGTGGCGTTCAGCGAAGCGGTAGTCGAGGGAATTTGGCATCAGGTGAACGGTTTCTCGCTGCTGATGGTGCTGGTGTGTTCGCTGGTTCTGCTGACCATTGTGCTGGTGGTGAATACTCTGGCCGCGAGGCTGCTCGGCTTTAATACCGCCGATGAGATAACGATCGTTTTTTGTGGGTCGAAGAAAAGCCTGGCAAACGGCGTGCCGATGGCCAACGTGCTCTTTCCGGCAAGCGCGGTGGGGATGATGGTGCTGCCGCTGATGATTTTCCACCAGATCCAGCTGATGGTCTGTGCGGTACTGGCTCAGCGCTATGCCCGCAAAACGGCGGAAGAAAAACGGCAGCTGGAATCAGCGTCCTGACGCTAACTGCCGGTGTTTGTTACGCGGCCTTAACTTTAGCGATAAGCGCCTGTTTTTCGGCTTCGCTCAGGAAGGCTATCTTCAGGCCATTCTCTTGCGCGGTACGAATATGCGCCGCGCTGAGACCGGCCTGAGGCGCGGCAACGGTGTACTCGTGAATAATATCGATGCCCTGTACCGCTGGATCATCGGTATTTATGGTGGCCAGTACGCCATGATCGAGGAAGGTCATCAGCGGGTGCTTGTCCAGCGCGGCAACGGTGCTGGTCTGGATGTTTGACGTCAGGCAGGATTCGATGCCGATTTTATGCTCGGCCAGGAAGTCCATCAGCGCCGGATCTTCTACCGCTTTCACGCCGTGTCCAATGCGTTCCGCTCCCAACTCACGAATTGCCTGCCAGATGCTTTCTGGCCCGGCGGCTTCGCCCGCGTGGACGGTAATGCGCCAGCCCGCATCACGCGCGCGATTAAAGTGATTCAGGAACAGACTTCCCGGGAAGCCGAGTTCGTCGCCGGCTAAGTCCAGCGCGGTGATGCTGTCGCGGTGGGCGAGTAGGGCGTTCAGCTCGGCTTCACAGGCGGCTTCACCGAAGGTACGGCTCATGATGCCAATCAGGCGCGCTTCAACGCCGAAATCACGGCAACCCTGGCGCACGCCTTCGATAACTGCTTCGACTACGCCCGCCACCGGCAGGTTATGGCTCATCGCCATATAGCCCGGAGAGAAGCGCAGTTCGACATAGTGCAGGCCGTTGCGGGCGGCATCTTCAATGTTTTCCCAGGCTACGCGGCGGCAGGCATCGAGGTCACCCAGCACTTTCACGCCCCAGTCAAGCTTCTGCAGGAAGCTCACCAGATCGGGTGCGGTTTCAACCACCTGAACGTGTGGACGCAGCGTGTCGAGGGTGTTTGCAGGCAAAGATAAATTAAACTGGCGGCCGAGATCGAGGATGGTTTGCGCACGAATATTGCCATCAAGGTGGCGGTGCAAATCGGTTAACGGCAGGGTGGTATCAATCATGGTCGCACTCTTTTTTTGATTAAAGTGCGGCGTATTATAAAAAGAAACCGGGGGCAAATGCTACGGCTGCGATAACTTTGTTGCGCAAACGTCCCTGTCGCGACTCAGCGGATGAAAAATTACTTCAGCGTTAGCTTGTAACCGATGTGGGTTGCTTCAAAACCTAACTGGTCATAAAAGCGGTGCGCATCGGTTCGTGTTTTATCGGTCGTCAACTGCACGAGGTGGCAGCTCCGTTCTTTGCATTGCTCGATAGCCCACGCAAACATTTGTTTGCCAAACCCCGTTCCTCTCTGCGAACGCGCAATACGCACCGCTTCAATCTGGCCGCGCCATGCGCCTTTACGCGCCAGGCCCTGAATAAAAGTTAGCTGTAACGTCCCGATGACCTCACTTCCACAAACGGCCACGGCCAGCAGCTGATTCGGGTCGGAGTCAATGGCATGAAAAGCATCAACATAACGCCGATCAATGGGGGGGCCGGGGTCTTCTCTCAGACGGCCCAGTACGTCGTCGGCTAACAGGGTGATGATGGCGGGAACATCGGCAAGCTGTGCTTTACGAAAGAGTATCCTGGTCATTAATTGGCTTCCGTGATGATATCTATAATGTATATCAATTTCTATGTAATGTGGAATGGAAGCTTATTTGGACGATGCAGGGTGCGGGTTTTCCCGCGCCCGAATACTTAAGCCTGCGCGGCGCGTTTCTCATCAATCAGGCGGCGCAGCAGCGGGATCAGCAGCAGCAGAATAGCACCTGTTACCAACGAGCCCCAGCCCAGCTGATTGAAGACCGCGCTGTAACCCGGATCGGTCAATGCCGGGGTGGTGCCACTGTTTTGTGGCATACGGCCAGATACATAGCCTGCCAGGACGGAAGCGACCCCCGTCACCATCATCCAGCAGCCCATCATCAGCCCCTGGAGGTTGGCCGGTGCCAGCTTACCGATCATCGAGTAGCCAACCGGGGAAATCAGCAGCTCGCCGATGCTTTGCAGAATGTAGCTGATAACAATCCATTTCAGGGCAACCATACCGTCCGCTCCAGCCATGGAGATGCCCAACGGCAGCACCAGCATGCCAACCCCCATACAGAACAAGGAGGAGGCGAATTGCGCCGGGACATCGATGCGCACGCCGCGATCGCGCAGGCGTTTAAACAGCCATGCCATCAGCGGGCCGCCGATCACAATCACGATGGTGTTGATGTTTTGCAGCCACTGCGGGGAAACCTGCCAACCGAAGGCGCTCAGGGTCACGTTATGTTCGGCAAACAGCGTCAGGCCCATCGGCGCGAGCTGGTATAGCGACCAGAAGACCAGCGAACCCGCCGCCAGTAACAGATAGGCCACCATGCGGCGGCGCTCTTGTTTACGGGAGTGACGGGCCGTCATTACGCACAGCATCAGGAACACCAGCGCGCCCAGCACCAGCACGAAGCTGCTGCTGAATTCGGGATGTCCCAGCAGCAGGCGCAGCACCGGTACCAGCAGGACGAGGATCAGCAGACCGAACGCCATGCGCAGGTAAAAACCTCTCCCCTTAACGTGCTGTAGCGGGGTGCTGATGTCGGCCAGAACCGGCCAGCGGAGCAGGGTTATTACCACGGCGGCAACGTTGCCGAGGGTAGCGAACAGGAAAAGTGCCCGGTAGCTTTCGGTCAGCTGGTAGTAGCCCGCCACGGTAAAGCCGATAAAGAAACCCAGGTTCATCCCCGCGTAGTTCCACAGGAAGGCGGCCTCGCGGCGATCGTCATCCGGCGCAAAACGCTGAGTCAGCATCATGTTCAGGCAGGTGACGTTCAGCCCGCTGCCGCTCAGGAACATTGCCAGCCCCCACCACAGGCCGGTCAGGCCCGCATCCGCGATCAGGTAACAGCCAACCACCTGTAGCAGCATGCCGAGAACAAACAGGTTGCGGTTGCTCAGATAACGCCCGCCAAGGCAGCCGCCAAACAGGTGCAGGCCGTAGTTGAACGCGCCGAAGATGCCCATCATGGCATCGGCCTGGCCATCGCTGAACCCGAGGCGTTTAGTCACGTACAGGACGAGGGTGGAATACAAAACCGCGAAGCCGAGCGTGGCGAACATCTGGATGAAGAATAATGCACCGGAGCCGGGAGGGATCGCCTGCTGCGAGGCATGGCCGGAAGATAAACTCATACTGGTATCTCTCTGAACAACAAAAAGACCCGGGAGGCAGAGGCGTCACCGGGTCTTATTTCTATGACTATGATGAGTGAGTATTTTCGTCGCTTTTGCTCTTTTTATGCAAAAAAGATTGCCTAAATATTCACATTAAATAATTTCAAAATTTTACAAACGGCGATGGGGACAGCAACAACGTGCCGTTTTTCTCGTCGCTGACGGAGGAAAACTACACCTCTTCCGCGCCACGAGGGAAGGCCAGGTGCGCGGTGACATCTCCCCAGGTTGTGCCCACCGGTGCGGTGAAAAGGGGATGCTCCGCACAATAAATCGGGTTGATCATCCCCTCCAGCGTGCCGTCGCTGCGGCGAATGTCCCAGCGAATCCAGGCATGCTGCGCCATGTCGCAGTGAATATCCTGCGGAAAGATGCTTAGCGGGTATTCTGCCAGTATGCCTTTCTCTGACACCAGCTGGAGCTGGTAGCTTTGTTCTTCGTCGCGGACGGCCACGGTCAGGATTGCTGTTTTACCGTCGGCGGCCTGGCCCGGTAGCAGTTTGCCATCGTTCAGGCTGAAGCTTAAACCACAGCGGCGTTCAAAGTAGCAGTGGCCTCTCTTGATGGCCGCAAGAATGGCTTCTCCGCTGAGCGCCTCAGCATAAACCCAGGTGCTCGGGTCGCCGTAAATTGAGGGCTCCGTGGCCTGCGGGTAGCGTTCGTGGGGCTGCATATGGCAGTCGCTTCCTCCAACGGCATAAATCCGGTGTCCGGCGTTCCACAGCGTGTTGAATATCTCAACGACCTGCTCGTTGGCTGTAGTCGCATTTTTCCAGGTCGGATCGTTGAGTACTTCCAGCACGTCAATGTCTGCCAGCGGAATCTCGTCATACAGCCAGCTCCAGGGGTGCAGCATGGCGTGGTTCACGCTCAGCACGCTTTCCGGACGTTTGAGCGCAATACCCTGAGTAATCAGGCCGCGGCTGCTGTAGTCGGCGTTGTGCATATTCAGCGTGGTGGCCGGACCGTGAATATTAAGATGGCCTTTGTCGGAGGTGACCTCAATGCTCGGCAGCATCAGCACGCTGTCATGGCGCGGCAGGCAGGCGTGCGAAAGATTGTGTTCGGTCAGGAAGAAGAAATCCAGTCCCTGTTCCGCCATGATGTCCAGCGCCTGCAGCAGCGTATTGTTGCCGTCGGACAAAGTGGTGTGGCCGTGCAGGTCGCCACGGTACCAGCCCGGGCGGTCGCTCAGTGTGCGCTGGTAGTCAAAAATAACCTGATGATCGGTGCGCAGCACGTCCAGCTTCTCAAACTCAACCGGGGCAGCCAGCGCGTCAAAGCTGATGTCCAGTCGGTAGCTCATTGGCTGCGGCGAGCGACTTTCACCGATGACGTTATAGACATGCAGCTGCCACTCTCCCGGTGGGAGTTCCCCTGGCAGCGCGCCTACTGACGCCCAGTCAGGGCACACCGTCAGCACTTTGTCAGGCTTTTGTAGCATCACGGAGGCCCGCAGCTGCTGGCGGCTGTCGTACAGATAACAATAAAGATGCCCGGTACGCAGCGTGGTGCCCGCCAGGCTAATCGCTGGAGTATTTGGGGCAACATGGAAAGTATGGACCGCATGACCAAAGGGAATTTCACCGGAAAAAACGTGCATGATTTGCTCCTGTTTTTAATGGACACGAGCTTAAGGGGAGCGGGTGAAGATAGTGTGTCGGTTGGGTGTCGGAAAGATGACGAAAGGATGAACGAGCAGGGAGAAGAAGGGGAGCAGGCTCCCCTTAAGGGTTATAGCAGGGACTGGATCCCGGCGATAAGCCGCTCGACGCCGGCCTCAAGCTTGACGCGCGGGCACCCGGCGTTCAGTCGTATAAAGCCGTTACCTTCAACGCCGTAGGTGTAGCCCGGCATGATGGCGACTTTTTGCTGCTCAATAAGCGCTTTCTGCAGGGCGCGATCGTCCAGCCCCAGCGGGCGTAAATCGACCCAGGCCAGATAGGTGGACTGCGGCAGTTGCCAGTTAAGCGCCGGGAATGCCTGGTTCAACCTGTCGGCCACGAACTGCAAATTATCCTGCAGATAGTCTCGCAGCGCATCAAGCCAGGATTCGCCTTCGCGGTAGGCGGCAATATGGGCGACGATTGCCAGTACGGCCGGAGAAGAGAGGCCATCCTGTCCTTTAAGCACGCTCAGATACTGCTGGCGATCTTCTGCATCATTTATCAGCCCGTAGGCGCCGGTAAGCGCCGGGATGTTGAAGCTTTTTGAGCCCGAAGTGAACAGCGCCCAGCCGCCGCGGCCAATGTCGCACCATGGAATATGCTGATTTTCGCCCCACACCATATCCATATGGATTTCGTCGCTGATAACGCGCACGCCGTGGCGTTCGCAGAGTTCAGCCATCAGCTCCAGTTCTGCGTGAGTCCAGACCTTGCCGGTTGGGTTGTGCGGGCTGCACAGCAGCATGATTTTACATTCCGGGCGGGCGAGCAACGTTTCCAGCTCCGCCATATCACACCGCCAGCCGTCCGCCGTTTTTTGTAGCGAAGCGCTCAATACCTGACGCTTGTTGCCTTCAATCGCCTTGTAGAACGCATCGTAGGCCGGGGTGTGAATAAGCACACCGTCGCCCGGCTGTGACCACTGGCGAATCAGCTGCGAAACCATATAAATCACCGAAGGGCCGTAGACTACGCTTTCCGGATCGATGGTGCTGCCGAAGCGTTGCTGATACCAGTGGGCGATAGCGGAGAGAAAATCGTCGTTCTTCCAGCGGCTGTAGCCGAGCACGCCGTGAGCCAAGCGTTTTTGCAGGGCTTCAAGGATGCAGGGCGCGGTGGGGAAGTCCATATCGGAGATAGTAAAGGGTAGCAGGTCGGCGGCGCCGAAGCGATCGGCCACGTAATCCCACTGGGTGCACCAGGTCCCGTGGCGGTCTACCGGAACAGAAAAATCAAACATAAAACCTCACGGCAAAAAGGGCGCCGCAGCGCCCGTTTGTGAATTAAGCCTCGACGGTGCGCATCAGGCCGACCATCTCATCTTTGACCGACTGAACCTGTGGCCCGATGACCACCTGCAGGTTGTGCTCGTTAAGCTTGACGACGCCGATGGCGCGGTTGGCCTTCAGGGCTGCGGTATCCACCAGAGACATATCTTTGACCGACAGGCGCAGACGGGTGATGCAGTTATCCAGCGTCGAAATGTTGTCGCTGCCGCCCAGCGCCGCCAGAATAGCCGGCACGTTATAGCCGGATTTGCCCGTGTGGCCGCCAACGGGTTTTTCTGCGGTGGTGGTTTCAATATCACGACCAGGGGTTTTGATATTGAAGCGGGTGATGGCGAAGCGGAAGATAGCATAGTAGCCAGCAAACCAGACTGCTGCCACAACCGGCACCATGTACCACTTGGTGGACAGGCCATGCAGCACGCCGAAGACGAAGAAGTCGATAATGTTGCCGTCGGTGTTGCCGATAGTGACGCCCAGCACCGACATCATAGTGAAGCCGATACCCGTCAGCACGGCGTGAATAAGGTACAGTACCGGCGCGACAAACAGGAACAGGAACTCGATCGGCTCTGTGGTACCGCCCACGACGCAGGCAATCACGCCGGAGATCAGCAGCCCTTTAATTTTATGACGGTTTTCTGGACGGGCGCAGTGGTACATCGCCAACGCAGCGCCAGGCAGGCCGCCGAGGAACGCCGGCATTTTACCCTGTGACAGGAACTGGGTGGCGCTTTCCGAGAAGCCGTGGGTCGTTGGGCAGCTTAACTGCGCCTGGAAGATAGTCAGCGCGCCGCTTACGGTATGACCACAAACGTCCATGGTTCCGCCCGCTTCGGTGAAGCGAATCAGGGCCACCAGAATGTGCTGCAGGCCAAACGGCAGCAGTAAACGCTCCCCGGTACCGAAAATCATCGGCCCGAATACGCCAGCGCTATGGATCATATAGCCCAGAGCGTTGATCCCGGCGGCAAATACCGGCCAAATCAGTGGAATAACCAGGCCAACAAGGCCCATTACCACCGTGGTGATGATGGGCACAAAGCGGGTACCGCCGAAGAACGCCAGCGCATCCGGCAGGCGGATGTTATGAAAACGCTCGTGCAGCAGGTAAACGATGATCCCGGCAATCACCGCGCCGAGAATACCGGTATCAATCGACTGAACGCCAAGCACGCTCTGAATGTTATTGGCTTTCAGAATGGCGGCGTCGGTAGAGGGCAGAATACCTTTGGCGGTCAGCCAGAAGTTAACCGCCAGGTTCATCACCATATAACCGACGAAGCCCGCGAAAGCGGCAACGCCTTTGTTTTCACGCGCCAGACCAAGCGGGATGGCAATACAGAACATCACCGGCAGGAAGCTGAAGGCGAATGAGCCCATTTTGCTCATCCAGGTGAAGATAAGCTGTAATACCGGGTTGCCCAGCGCCGGGATCTCGGTGATGACGTCATGGCTGCTTAACGAACTGCCGATGCCAAGCATAATGCCGCAGAAAGAGAGCAGCGCCACCGGCAACATAAAGGTTTTGCCGAGGTTCTGGAAAAACTCCCAAAGCGATTTTTTTTGTGGTGTATTAGCCGCCATCACGACTCCTTAACCCGGTTGAAATGAGATGTTGAGTAACTAAAGTCCGGTGATGATAAAACGTTTTACCCAATTTTATCGTGAGGACGATCTCAGAATTACCGCGCATAATGAAGTTGAATATGCCAGCATAAGTAAAACGTTTTATCTTTATATTTATCGATTCACGGAGGATCTGACTTAACGATGTCGACGCTGACCAAAAGAATCACTATCAACGAGGTTGCCGAGGCCGCAGGCGTATCGGTGACCACGGTATCGCTGGTGCTCAGCGGCAAGGGAAGGATCTCTACCGCCACCGGCCAGCGGGTCAATGAGGCTATCGAAAAGTTAGGTTTTGTGCGTAACCGCCAGGCCGTGTCGCTGCGCGGTGGACAGAGCGGTGTTATTGGTCTTATCGTGCGCGACCTTTGCAATCCTTTTTACGCAGAACTCACTGCCGGACTGACGGAAGCGCTGGAGCAGCAGGGGCAGCTGCTGTTTCTGACACAAAGCGGAAGCAAAGGGCAGCATATGCAGCGCTGCTTCGACACCTTAGTGTCGCAGGGTGTGGACGGGATTATTATCGCCGGGGCGGCAGGACAGGGGGCCGATCTGCGGGAAATGGCGGCGCAGAATAAACTGCCGCTGGTTTTTGCCTCCCGCGCCAGTTATCTGGATGAAGTGGATATTATCCGGCCGGATAATATGCAGGCGGCACAGATGGTGACCGAGCACCTGATTAAGCGCGGGCACCAGCGTATCGCGTGGCTGGGCGGGCGAAGTTCATCCCTGACGCGAGCCGAACGGCTGGGGGGCTTCTGCGCCACGCTGATGCAGCACGGGCTGCCGTTCCACAGCGACTGGATCCTTGAATGCGAACCGAGCCAAAAGCAGGCGGCAGATGTGATTACCGAGCTATTGCATAATTTCCCGACTATCAGCGCGGTGGTCTGCCACAACAGCACCGTGGCGATGGGCGCGTGGTTCGGCCTGACCCGAGCGGGCTGGCAGATGGGCGGCGGCAGCGTCGACAGCTATTACGACAGGCATATTGCGCTGGCCGCCTTTGCAGAAGTTACCGAAGAAGAGCTGGACGATGTGCCGATGACCTGGGTGACAACCCCCGCAAGGGAGATCGGTCGCAGCGCGGCACAGCGTATTCTCCAGCGAGCACAGGAAAGCGACATTGTTTTCAGCAATCAAATTATGCCCGCGCGTCTGATAACTATTAAAAACTAACTTTTTCAGGATATATCTTTCGCTCCGCAGTTATTCCGTTCACCGGCCACTCAGTTTCCCCTACACGTTCCCAGTACGGTGAACGTGTCAGGTGGCATTACGCCATGCCCCCTGACGCCCCCCGGCGCCCGGCAAGCTCATCGCCGCTAAAGCGGTAAACCCACCGGCCATCACCCAAACATTCGGGGTCGTTCGCGATTCGTTCCCGACGATCGCTCTCTTTCGCTGCTCCCGGCAGCTCAACTCCGCCTGAGTTGGGTCATAACCGGGGGCGATGAGAGCCGGGGACAAATCTTCCCCTCACCCTCTCCCTTCCAGGGAGAGGGTGAGGGTAAAAATAAGAAGCGAGGCTCGGTTCCGGCTTAAATCGCCTCCGTTTTCTCTCCGACTGGCCAGGGTCCGGGCGTCGGGAACGGCCGGCGGCTGAGAGCGTCGGGAACGCATCTCAGCCGAGCCAGGACTGGGAGATAAAACGGAGGTCTGCCGCTTTAGCGGTCGATTTATTTGGCCGGGAGTCCGGGGGCTCGGGGGAATGACGGTGATTCTCCCGAGACGTTCACCGGAGCGGTGGCAACATATGAAACAGGCCTGAAGTGAACGGAATCTTAGCCGACCTTTCATAGAGCGTATTTGTGACTAAAAGACAGATTTGCCATTGGCCGCCAGAAACTAAAAACCCCGCCTGCTGGCGGGGTTTTTGTAAGAGTTACTGCTGAGGAGCCGGTTCGGCGTCCGGAGAAGCATCATCCCCAGGCGCGTCGTCCTGCGGCTGAGGGATGGCATCACTGTCGTTATCCTGCAGCGCCGGGCCACCCATGCCTGTAGGCAGAGCGAACATGCTGAATAGTTCGCCCAACGACATCTGCTCACCGTTCAGGGCCGCTTTTCCATTACCGTACTGCAGGCTGGTGGTGATGTTGTCGCCGTCGACTTTGGTGACGCGGAACATCTGGCCCATGGCGGCAAGGCCTTTGATCTGCTGGCCGGCGAGTTTCCCCGCTTCATCCTGGTTGTAACCTTCCAGTTGGGCAACCTGGGTCATCATCTCGGTTGCCATCGGCATCGGGATAACCAGCTTCGCGTCGAGAGATTTCACGTAGCGATCCAACTGCTCTTCCGGCGTCCTGGCTGCGCCGGTTATGCCCTGAGGGTCTTTGAGGAACAGCGACAGGTTAAAGTTTGACTCGCCCTTATCATTTTTCCAGCTTAAGGGTGCGACGGTGATAGTCGGGTTACCCTTCAGCAGCAGAGGTAGGTTAGCACCGATCAATTCAATAGATTTCTGCTGGTAGAGCTCAGGGTTTTGCTGCAATGCCGTATCGGCCATCAGCTGCTGTACGCCCGCGTTATATTTTTGCGTAAACTCACGCAGCGCGGCGGCATCAATATTGCCAAGCTTAAGGGTCAGCTTGCCGCTGCCCATGTTCTGGCTCTGAACTTTCAGCGTATCCAGGCTGTAGTCGAACTGCCCGGTAAAGTGCTTTTTATCGTCCTGCACGTCGGTTTTTGCATTCAGATTGAAGCCTTCTACCACGGCTATCTCTTTACCGTCGACGACCATTGAGAGCTTATCGATGGTCGCTTTTTGCGAACCAACGCGCTGGTCAAACAGGCTGCGTTTGCTATCGCCGTCGGTTTTAATCCCGTTGAATGACAGCTGTACGCGCTGGCCGTATTCGTTAACGGTATTGAGCAGTCCACTGTCTGCGGTGCCGGAAATAGCGATTTCATTGCCTGAACCGTCGACGTCGGCCGTCAACTTACCGCCGCTGAAACTGATTTTGTTTTCACCTTCGGTGGCATCAATGGCCGCCAACTCGATGTCAGAGGAGGTCGCTCCGCTGTATCCTACGCGGGTTTCCACGCTGACAGGTTGCTTATCTTTGGTCAGCGTAAAGAGATGTTTGGTCGTGTCGTTATTTACAAGTTCAGTATGGATCGATGCCATGCTCGGGATCGGATTGAATTTCTTCAGCTGAGCGAACGGGAAAGGACCATGATCGATGGTTTCGTTAAATAAAACGCTTTGCTCCGGCGTAAGAATGGCGTTTTTAGTGCCGGCAGCCTGCTTAATAACCAGCTGGACTGTGCTGTGGAAAACCCCGCGTTTATAGTCCTGATAGCTGAGTACCAATCCTGATTCCGGCGCCGAGTTTTTGATCTCCGCATTGGCGTTATCAATCATTTCGGCCATACGACCTTCGAACTGCTTACCCGTGAACCAGGCACCGCCGGTCCACACCACGCCCAGCGCCACAATTACCCCAACCGCAACCAGAGATTTTTTCATCGTATCATTTCCATGTTAAGTAGCCGGTAGCCGTCCCCCACCGGGCGAATGAAAAACGCCTGATAACAGGCGTTCCAGGTCATAAACAAAAGATTCCATGAGTAAAAGTACGCATTCGGTACGATTAAAAGGAAAGAATTTTGTCTTCTGATTTACCCCAAACGGTTCAAAACCGCGTTTTGGGCCGTTTGCCACCCATCAAAAACGCCTGATAACAGGCGTTTTCGTAAACGTGCTTACTAGCTTAGCAATACGCGCTAAAAAGATCAGTAAGTTAAAGTTTGTTAAAGACGCGAGCCACTCGCCCTACGCCGCTAACGGCAATTGGCGATTCTGCGGCGCTAATGAACGCTGACTCGCCCGGCTTAAGCGCCAGACGCTGTTCGCCTTTGGTTAGCACGGCTTCACCTTCTACGCAGAACACAATGGCCGCGCTTTGCTGAGCGAGCGTGGCTTCCTGCGTGCTCAGGTCATGCAGCGAGAAGGCAAAGTCATCAACAGGAATAGGGAAGTCCAGCTCGCTGCCGTTTTTCTGCGGCTGTGTCAGCAGTTGGTTGGCTGGTTTCGGCTCAAACTTAACGTTGGCGACCAGTTCCGGGATATCGATGTACTTCGGCGTTAACCCGGCACGCAGGACATTGTCAGAGTTGGCCATGACCTCCAGCGCCACGCCATTAAGATAAGCATGTGGCGTTTCAGCGAACAGGAACATGGCTTCGCCTGGCTGCAGTTTGACGACGTTGAGCAGCAGCGGGGAGAAGAGGCCGCTGTCGTCCGGGTAGAACTCGGAAATCACGCGAATGGTTTCCCACGGCTCGCCCTGCTGGTTATTCAGGGCCGCTTTCAGCACGCCAAGCGCCAGGGATTTTTCCTCGCCCTGCATGTTAAGCAAACCGGCAAACAGCTGCGCCAGGCTTTCTGCCCCAGGCTTCTGCAGGAAATGAGCAATCAGCGGGTGCGCGCCGGAAACCGGCTGCAGCAACGACACAATGTCAGAGAACTCGCGGAAGGCATTCATCGCCAGGAAAGGCGTAAGGGCAAACACCAGCTCGGGCTTGTGGTTGGGATCTTTGTAGTTGCGCTCCGCGGCATCTAACGGAATACCGGCCGCGTTTTCTTTAGCAAAGCCGATTTCAGACGCTTTTTTATTAGGGTGAACCTGAATCGAGAGCGGCTGGGCGGCGCAAAGCACTTTGAACAGGAAAGGCAGCTCGCCAAAACGCTCGGCAACCGCTTTCCCCAGCAGCGCAGGCTGGTCTGCGTCAATCACATCACGCAATGCGTGCTGTTGCCCGTTAGCATCGAGCACTTTTGAGCTACTCTTTGGGTGAGCGCCCATCCACAGTTCAGCCATGGGCTTATGCTGCGGGTTGGCGATGCCGTACAGTTCCGTTAACGCCGTTTCACTTCCCCAGGCATAATTTTGTACCGCATTGATCAATTTTTGCATCTCAGGTCCCTGTCATCATTGAGTCGAAGTTTCAGTTATTAAACCAATTATCCGCCGGGAAGTAACCAGGGCAACAAAAAGTCGTATTAGTCTCAGTTTCTGTTAAAAAATTGTGTAGCATGTTATGACTTGTTTTTGGAACGCAGCGTAAGATCCTGCGCTGAAATATAAAAATTAACGTTACTGTTGTCGCAAGTGAGAGAAATATGTCGAATAAACCCTTCCATTACCAGGAGCCTTTCCCGCTCCAGAAAGACCCGACCGAATATTACCTCCTGAGCTCCGACTATGTTTCCGTCGCCGAGTTTGACGGCCAGCAAATCCTCAAGGTTGATCCTCAGGCCCTGACGCTGCTGGCCCAGCATGCCTTCCACGACGCTTCGTTTATGCTGCGCCCGGCGCACCAGCAGCAGGTGGCGGACATTCTGAGCGACCCGGAAGCCAGCGAGAACGACAAATACGTTGCGCTGCAGTTCCTGCGTAACTCCGATATTGCTGCGAAAGGCATTCTGCCAACCTGCCAGGACACCGGCACTGCCATCATCATGGGTAAAAAAGGCCAGCGTGTCTGGACCGGCGGCGGGGACGAAGAAGCGCTGTCTCGCGGCGTCTATAACACCTTTATTGAGGATAACCTGCGCTATTCCCAGAACGCCGCGCTGGATATGTACAAAGAGGTGAACACCGGCACCAACCTGCCCGCGCAGATTGACCTCTACAGCGTGGACGGGGATGAATATAAGTTCCTGTGCATCGCCAAAGGCGGCGGCTCGGCCAACAAAACCTATCTCTACCAGGAAACCAAAGCGCTGATAACGCCGGCGAAGCTGAAAGACTACCTGGTTGAGAAAATGCGTACCCTGGGCACCGCGGCCTGCCCGCCGTACCACGTGGCGTTTGTTATCGGCGGTACGTCTGCCGAAGCCACCCTGAAAACCGTGAAGCTGGCGTCAACCAAGTACTACGACGGCCTGCCGACCGAAGGTAACGAATATGGCCAGGCGTTCCGCGACGTGCAGCTTGAAGAAGAGCTGTTGAAAGAAGCCCAGAACCTTGGTCTGGGGGCGCAGTTCGGCGGCAAATACTTCGCCCACGATATCCGCGTTGTTCGCCTGCCGCGCCACGGCGCGTCCTGCCCGGTTGGCATGGGCGTGTCATGCTCTGCAGACCGTAATATCAAGGCAAAAATCAACAAAGACGGCATCTGGCTTGAGAAGCTGGAGCACAACCCGGGCAAATACATTCCGGAAGAACTGCGCCAGGCGGGTGAGGGGGAAGCCGTGAAGGTTAACCTGAATCGCCCGATGAAAGAGATCCTCGCCCAGCTGTCCGACTTCCCGGTGTCTACCCGTCTGTCGTTAACCGGCACCATTATTGTGGCGCGTGACATCGCTCACGCTAAACTGAAAGAACGTCTCGATAACGGCGAAGATCTGCCGCAGTACGTGAAAGATCACCCAATTTATTACGCAGGTCCGGCCAAAACGCCGGACGGCTACGCATCCGGCTCATTAGGGCCGACAACCGCGGGCCGTATGGACTCCTACGTGGATCAGCTGCAGGCCAACGGCGGCAGCATGATCATGCTGGCAAAGGGCAACCGCAGCCAGCAGGTAACGGACGCCTGTCACAAACACGGTGGTTTCTACCTGGGCAGTATTGGGGGGCCGGCGGCGGTGCTGGCGCAAAACAGCATCAAGAGCCTGGAGTGTGTGGAGTACCCGGAACTGGGTATGGAAGCCATCTGGAAAATTGAAGTGGAAGATTTCCCGGCGTTCATCCTGGTGGATGACAAAGGCAACGATTTCTTCCAGAAAATTCAGGTCTCACAGTGCTCTCGATGCGTTAAGTAATACTCAAGCCGCCGCTCAATAAACGGCGGCTTTTTTTATCGCAAAGGAGAAAGGCATGACATCCAGTCGCAGTGAAAAAGACTCAATGGGCCCGATCGACGTACCGGCAGATAAACTGTGGGGTGCGCAGACTCAGCGTTCACTTGAGCACTTCCGCATCTCTACCGAGAAAATGCCGAGCGAGCTGATTCGGGCGCTGGCGCTCACCAAGCGCGCGGCGGCGAAGGTCAACGTAGACCTCGGCCTGCTGCCCGCAGATCGCGGCACGGCTATTATCGCCGCCGCCGATGAAGTGCTGGCGGGAAAGCATCCCGGTGAATTCCCGCTCGCTATCTGGCAGACAGGCTCCGGCACCCAAAGCAACATGAACATGAATGAGGTGCTGGCGAACCGGGCCAGCGAAATTCTGGGTGGCGTGCGCGGCATGGAGCGACTGGTGCACCCGAACGACGACGTTAACAAAAGTCAGAGTTCGAACGATGTTTTCCCGACCGCCATGCACGTGGCGGCGATTATCGCGGTACGCGAGCATCTGCTGCCGCAGTTAAACGTGCTCAGGCAAACGCTGGCGAAAAAGGCGGATGCCTTTAAAGATATCGTCAAAATTGGCCGTACCCACCTGCAGGACGCCACGCCGTTAACGCTTGGCCAGGAAATCTCCGGCTGGGTAGCGATGCTTGAGCATAACCTGAAGCATATCGACCACAGCCTGCCGCATCTGGCGGAGCTGGCGCTGGGCGGCACGGCGGTCGGTACCGGGCTGAACACGCACCCTGAATATGCCGTTCGTGTGGCAAAGGCGCTTGCTGACTTCACGAAACAGCCGTTCGTCACGGCACCAAACAAGTTTGAAGCCCTGGCCACCTGTGATGCGCTGGTGCATGCTCACGGTGCGCTAAAAGGGCTGGCCTCTTCGCTGATGAAGATTGCTAACGATGTTCGCTGGCTGGCTTCCGGCCCGCGCTGTGGCATTGGCGAGCTGTCTATCCCGGAAAACGAGCCGGGCAGTTCAATTATGCCGGGGAAAGTGAACCCGACCCAGTGCGAAGCGATGACGATGCTGTGCTGCCAGGTGCTGGGTAACGACGTCGCGGTGAATATTGGCGGCGCGTCCGGTAACTTCGAATTGAACGTTTATCGCCCGATGGTTATCCATAACTTCCTGCAGTCCGTTCGCCTGCTGGCCGACGGGATGGAAAGCTTCAACGAACACTGTGCGGTGGGCATTGAACCTAACCGGGACCGCATCAGCCAGCTGCTTAACGAGTCGCTGATGCTGGTAACCGCGCTCAACACCCATATCGGCTACGATAAAGCGGCGGAAATTGCCAAAAAAGCCCATAAAGAGGGACTGACCCTCAAGGCATCGGCGCTGAAGCTCGGTTACCTGACCGAAGAAGAGTTCGACGCCTGGGTACGCCCTGAAGATATGGTTGGCAGCATGAAGTCGTAAGTTTTACCTTTCACAGTAAAGATGCAGCCGCGGGATAATCAGTCTCAGCGGCTGCGCTTCCGGCTTGTAGCGATGGCGAATATTATCCACATCATAATTCAGCAGTTCCCCTAACTCAGGCGGGGTTTCACCGATTTCCTGTCGACATAAAACAATCAACGGAGAAGGGCAGGCATACTGCACCTGCTTTTGCTGCGCCTGATACCAGACGCGGGCCACAGGCTGGACCTTGACCGGGCGTTTGATTTTCAGACGCGCGCTTTCCGGCAGGCTTTGCACATCATTGATCTCCTGCTCCACGCGTCCGGCCCACTGTTCCTTCGTCCACGGCGGCACGGCGCGGCCGGCGTTAAGGCTTTTCTCAAGCATGTCCAGCACCTGCTGGCGGCTAAGGTTTTTGACTATTTGCTTATTGGCCCAGCCGAAGCGCACGGTATCCGGCGTTTCAGGCTGCGTGATGGCGCGGTAGGCGTTCAGAGTAAGCAGGCCGGGAATGTGGCGGTGCACCCATTCAAAGCGCTGGGCAGAGGGCAGCTCAGACTCCACGCTGATGATGTGCTCCAGCGTGAGCTTCAGTTGATTGATGCGTTCCAGAAGCGTGCTGGTTTGCTGGTATTGATATTCGGTAACCGAATAACAGAGCGCGCCAGGTAAACGTATGGCGGCCTTAGTGCTGGTTTTTTCTGACTGCTGCTGAATAAACAGCCGCGTAAAGTGGGCGACGGCAGCCTGATGCGCTTCATGGCCCACGCGCTGCACCACTTCGATAGAAGAGAGCGGATCGTGCTCTTTGCTTTTTTCAATCGTGGGCAGGGTAAAGACCCGCCCGCTCAAAAGCCGCAGTTGCCCGAGCTGCTCTCGTAAAACAATCAGCTGCTGTTCCAGCTCGCGGCAGGTAGACGTTAATCGTTCAATAAGATCGTAGCGTGGCATAGGTACTCTATTTAGTTACAACATACGAATAAATTGTAGCAACAGAAACAAACTTCAGCAATCGCGCCGCCTTTGTTTAGCAGGGGAAAAATGGCCCGGTAGAACATGCCGGGCCGCACGATTTCAGGAAAGGTACGTGGTGTTGACCGGCCATGAAAAACGGAAGCTGGCACCGCCCAGAGGGCTGCTGTCAATGGTAACGTGTCCGCCCATAGCAACGGCGATGGAGTGCACTATCGCCAGGCCAAGACCGCAGCCACCGGTTGCACGGTCGCGGCTAGGGTCGAGGCGAACAAAAGGTTCGAAAACGCGGGCACGTTCGTCTTCCGGGATACCGGGGCCGTCATCCTCAACCTGTAGATTTGCAATATCACCTTCACGCCACAGGCTGATGCGCAGCTGTTGTTGGCTGTAGCGCAGGGCGTTGTTGATCAGGTTGTCGGTGACTCGCTCCATCAGGCGAAGATCCAACGCACCATAGTCGATGGCGGTAGCGGTGTCGGTATCGAGGGCAATCTGACGCTGGCGATGAATAAGCTGCACGTCGGCGATATGGGTTTCCATCCAGGTGGCAAATTTCACGTGTGCAAGATGAAGTTCGGTCTGCGGACGGTCAAGACGTGCGTAGGTCAGCAGCTCGTCAATCAGTGCCTCCAGCTGGCCGATGTCGCGATTCAGCGCCTGAGACTCTTCCGCACTCAGATTATCACTCATTTCGAGGCGATAGCGCAGGCGAACGAGTGGGGTTCTCAGCTCATGCGCAATACCGTCTATTAGCTGCTTCTTGCTGGCTATTAACGCATTGATGTTATCGGCCATTTGGTTAAAGGCGATACCTAACCGCTCAAAGCTTGAGGCATTATCAAAGTGGATATGTTCATCAAGATGGCCTTTACCAAACCTCTGGGCGGCGTTTTCCAGCTTGAGCATATCCTGCCAGTGCGGGCGCATCCAGATAAACACGGGGAAGGCGAGTGAGATGGCAATAAAAGCAATCAGACCAATATCCAGCAGCCGCATTTGGTGCAGATAAAACAGATAAGGAATAGGGCCAACCGCCAACACATAGTGGCTACGTGGGATACGCTGGATAAACGTGTATTCCTCATCCAGCGCCACAATTTCCCCCTCGCGCAGGTGGCGGGCGGCAATATCATCAAGTTTAAACTTGCTCATCGGCTCGATATTGAGCTTAAACGAGAGGTTCAGGTCGAGATCGTTGATGGTTTTATTCCAGTCGCGCGGGGGAATTTCGCGCAGCTCGCTACGCATCAGGTAAAGCGAACTTTTCATTAAGTCATCAAGTGACTGCCGTCCAGCACGTTCTGCGGTGAATTTATACACCAGGCCAACCAGCATGGTCATCACCAGGAAGCAGACGAACAGCAGGAGATAAAACTGTACAAACAGCTTTTTCATTAAGCTTTACCGTAAAATCAATGGGTTGATTATATTACCTTCACCCTTAGGGGCGCTATGGGGGCATTATATCTACCGATGTGCTGATACAGGAATGTAATTCCATCCGGCGTGTGTCGAAGTTGGCCAAATATCTCCATGTTATATAAATAACCCCATGATATTAATGATGTATTATGAGTTTTACATAGCAATAAATTTTCCCAAAAACAAAATTCTGGTAGTTTTAAAGTGAGATAAATCTGATAAATTGTCCACGCGTTAAATCACTATGGACTTAGAAATGAAAAGTAAATGGATATTGGGGGCCGTTGCACTCACCGCTTCGGTAGCTGCTATTTTGGTTATCCAACTCAGTTTTTTCTCGACTCCGCCTTTTGTTTCTGGCGCACAGGAAAGGCTTGAGTCCTACCTTTCATATAGTTATGGGCCACAGCACTGCTCCAGCGTGGAAGATACAGACGAGGGGTGGAAAATCAGTTGCGACGCCAATGATGGCAAACAGAGCTTTGTGTACATTGTGCATGATGCAAAAGAAGCGCCTTATGGCTTCTTCCTCACGGCTATTAATGATGCTGCCAGAGCGACCTACGACGTGGATTTGCTCTCATTCCTGGATATTAGAATAAACAGTTAACTTACCGCGCCTAAACCCGCTTCTGCGCTGAGGAATCCCCAGTAATGAGCGGGTAAAAAAAGACAGGCATAGAGTTTTGTGATCTACTGATTTGTGCAACCAATTCAATGGGATCACCTCTATGCCTGCTCGCCAAGTATGTCAGAATTTCTTCCGTGATACGT
>NZ_DASYBS010000164.1:0-30452 GCF_036500665.1 Cedecea sp. | reverse complement strand
GTATCTGGCTCAGGCAGAGCCTTCAGGATAGACTTACTCATGGCGTATCACCTCTCTGTTGTTGAAATCTGTCACGAAATCAATCAGCAGGATACGCCACCCTCTTCAAATCCCCGTACACCAGAAATGAGCATAACTCCTTCGTCAGTCAGCGGGGAACGTTTGATTTTATGATTCGCCAGCATGGTTCTGACCACGCCGGCAATCACGATATGTTTGGGCTCCTGCCCTAGATCCCGCATCTCCAGCACCACCTTACCCACTACGCGGCACATCTCCTGATACAGTTCATCGTCTTTTGCTTTTTTATCCATCTCGCCCCCGGCTTATCTGTTTGATCTTACAGTAGCATTTATAGTCAAAATTTATAACCCACTGGTCAATAAGCGCCTTTGTTGTTACTCAGATTGATAATAAACCAGGATGATATCGATGAGATTTTCACCGCTGATTATGGTGACTGCGGCCACATTTCTCCCTCTCCAGCATTTGCCGTGGATGTCTCACAGATTGACGGAAAAATTCAGCTTTGGGTACGTTTAACCCCTTGCAGCAGATTTGCTTTCTTTAAAGGTTTTCAATAGATAAAATATTGTCACAACAATGACAAGAAACCTCAGATGAGGTTTTCACTAAATAGTTTTAGAGGCGGCTTGATGCGTTACCGTTCAGACATTGATGGATTGAGAGCCATTGCGGTTCTGTTTGTGCTGATTTTTCACGGAGGGCTAAACCTTTTTCCATCAGGATTTATTGGGGTAGATATTTTCTTCGTTATCTCAGGCTTTCTTATCACGTCGATCATTGCTACTGCATTAAATAATAACAAACTTTCTGTCACCGATTTTTATGTTCGGCGGCTTTGGCGTCTGCAACCCGCTCTGATTGCTGCGATCTTTTTTAGTCTGATATTTGCGACAATTTTTTACCTTCCGGAAGATTTCACCCACTATTTACGCGAGGCCAAGTACACAACACTGTTTACCTCAAATCAGTATTTTTCGCGAGCAACAACGGCTTACGCCGCGCCAGACACAGCATTCCTGCTGTTACTCCATACATGGTCGCTGTCAATTGAATGGCAATGGTATTTAGTCCTGCCTGCGGCAATGATACTCATCCATAAGTATCTTCCCTCTCGCTGGCTCAGCCCTGTTGCCATTTCTGCCACGCTGGCCATGGTCGCTTTATCTCTGTATCTGTCACAGGCATTTCCGGATAAAAGCTACTATTTTTTAAGCTCCCGGGTATTTGAGTTTTTGTTTGGCAGCAGCCTGGTCATGCTAAAATGCGAAAATCTGAAACCCAGCGATTCCCTGGCCACAGGTATTGGGCTCGCAGCCCTGGCAGCCCTATTCTACTGTGCCACCAGAACAAATATTGTCCTCGGTTATCCTGATTTTCATGCCGTTATTGTTGCCACAGCCTCGGCTGCACTTATTTTCGTTGGCTCAGTGCCTGGCGGGATTGTCACTCGTGCTCTCTCAATACCTCCTCTGGTCTTCATCGGCACGATTTCTTACTCTCTGTATTTATGGCACTGGCCGATTTTTGCAACAGGGAGGTATCTGGGCTTTGAAGAAAATGGGGTATTTACTACTGTCTGTTTCGCGCTCACTTTTTCCCTGGCGTGGCTTTCTTACCGGTTCATCGAAAAACCGTTCAGAAAGAAACGTATCCCACTGTTAAAATCCTTTATTTACCTGGCATTGCTCCCCGCACTCTTTTTCATAGTGATCAGCGCTATTTCCGAAAAACAGGATGGTTTCAGCTGGCGTTTTGGATCTCAATTTCAGCAGGTTGCATTCGCCCTCAAGCAAAACGAGTCTCGTGACAGAAAATACTGCATTGATGGCAGCAGCGAACTTGAGAATAAGGACTGTACGATCGGTGACGTAAATGCCGCTAAAAAGGCATTGCTGATTGGTGACTCACATTCAAATCATTTCTGGAGCTTCTTTGATGTACTGGGTAAAGATGCTCATATGTCAGTTTTAGCGCAGGCCACCTCCTCCTGCTTAACGTTACCAGGCGTCTACCTGTTTGACTGGTGGTACTTTAAAAATACCGTTTATCAAAAATGCCATGATGATAGTGAAAAGTACTACGAAAACATCCGGCAAGGACACTTCGATTATGTGATTATGGGTGAAGTCTGGAGTAACTACGCTGGTGACAACATCGTCAACCATCCTGACGATCCCCGTTCGCTGGAATTGTCACATCAACGTATTGAAGCGGCAATGAAGCAAGCTTTGGAGATTATTATCCAGTCTGGTGCACGGCCGGTGGTCATCAAGCAGATTTACACTATGCCGGAAAACTTCATGCGCTGCTTTTATGACGGTGTGAAGTTCAGAAAAAATTATATCTCTAACAGTTGTAACGCTAATACATGGTCAGGTGATACCAGCGAGTGGTTTCCACAGCTATTTAACCAACTACAGAAAGCGTACCCGACACTCATTATTATTGATCCGAAAGACGTTCAGTGTTCGGAGAATATATGTAAAACTGACATTAATGGCGTTCCTGTCTATCGCGACGTCGGCCATATCAATGATTTTACCTCTCATGAATTTGGCGTAGAATATTTACGACAGCATAAAAATCCCTTTGACTGAATAAACGGGAAAATGAACGAAAAAAGGCGCGTTTCAGCGCCTTTAGTTTATTCATCCCACTTGAATGTAACACCGGCACGAGCCGTACCGCTGCCACCATCGCGATCGTACTTTGAATAAGGATCGGACAGCAGCTTTTGGTCACCTTTATCAAGCTTGCCGTACATATTTTGCGGTTTCTTCTCTTCATTGCTCAGGCACACGTTCCCGTGGCAGCCTGGCTCCTCTTCCGCCTCACTCCAGACCAGCTCCGATGCAGGTTTATTCGCGGCATAAACGTGGGTGGCAAACAATACTGCGCAGATGATGAGCGTCTTACTCATAAATACTCCTTTTTATGATAATGATAATCATCTGCGATTTTAACATCATCCTGTCCAGTGACGACAATCAGTTTAAAACTGATTATTTTCGGCTGAATTAGCGATAAATAGCGTGATGTTTCCTGCCGCAGGTTACCCCAGAATCAGGACATCTACCGCCCTCTGCACCGCCATATCATCCAGACCATTGGCGTACAGAACCTTTACCATATCGGCTATCGACTCACGCGATAGCGACGCTTGCCCCACAAGCAACTGCACCACTGCCGTACCAATTACCTGCAGCATTTCGGGATTAAATTCCTCGAAGGCGCCTTTATCCATATCCATAGCCACTCCATAAATAAAATTCCCTGCCTTTTAGCCTGGCACACAGATTCCAGGACAATACTGAGATCGTTTATCTCTCGCCTTCTCTTTCTACAGGACGGCAAATAACTGATTGAAACAACGCCTCAACATTTAGCGGACTTTTTTATGTCTAAATTTTACAGCCAGGATAATGCCTGTCGAATAATCACTCGTCGATGCTGCCGGAAGCGCTTATCATTAATAAATAAGGGGAGACTACGCAGGAGAAAATATGCTGCAATTCGATGTTTTCGGCCGCCGGGTAGGCGTAAGGAGGGTCGGTGAACAATGGCTACTCTATCGCGTTGATCCTAATGAGGGGAAATATTCCCGGATTTATGATGTGCTCATCCCACCATGGTTGGCAGAAGAAGAACTTCCCGGCTGGCTCGGGGATATTTACCATGAGGCGGCAAGCGAACGGCATCCTGATGTTAAGTGTATTGATACTGACGAAAAGCGCTAAAAAACACCTTGTTCACGAGTGAAAGATGTACAGCCCCGTTTTGTGCTAATGTCGGTTCGTTCCCGAAAACGGAAATAATCCCGTTCAGCGACGTCAGTGAGTCCTGTGCCGGTTTCATTACCTGCGCAGGAGGCTTGAGCCACTAAATAGTAAAACCCGCACAGTGCGGGTTTTCGTGGTATTCGGTGTGCTTTCCAGTCGCTCCGTGGTACCCCATCTTCGCAGACTGAAAAGCGTTATCTGGAGCGGCCAGTGGGAATCGAACCCACATCATCAGCTTGGAAGGCTGAGGTAATAGCCATTATACGATGGCCGCGAAGGCGCGGGTCTGGCTCCCGCAGGCTGCGTATACGTTTTAAGTCCTTCGCGCCCGGACTATCGCGTCGGTAGGCCAACATGATGAAGGTCTACACTTGCCTGGTGCCGACTACCGGAATCGAACTGGTGACCTACTGATTACAAGTCAGTTGCTCAACCTACTGAGCTAAGTCGGCTTTAACTGGACCGCCACCGGGGCCTCGAACCTCGTACTACAACATAACGGTTGTCGCTCTTCCTGATGAGCTAGTGGCGGTTGATAATTCTGGTTGCGTTTGAAACAACAGCGGCATAGTACACAAGCGAAATTAGTGATGTAAACAACCTGGCATTCAGAAAAGTCTCGAACTAAGCAGCTAAAACTCAGTGCCCTTAGCTGTCACGGACTCTAAAGGATGCGATATACAGCGCGATAACCATTAGAAGTATTGAACCAGCATAAGCAAGTACTTCAGCCGGACCTTTATGCTCAATGATGATCAACCTGATAAGCGCAGTGATGCCGATGTGTATAAAGTATTGCAGCGGGAATTCGTAGCGAGATTTAAAATACATAATAATCAGTGCAATGAATTCAAAATAAAGAAAATAAGTAACAATCCCTTCAAGCAAAGAATGTGTGGTCACAATATTAGCTTTACTGAAAAGTAGCACCGATAAAATAAAAATCTCTTTACCAAGGAAGATAATTAATATTATTGCGAGCATAAACAATCCGGCACTACTGGTCCACTGCAAGAAACATGATATATAGCGTGAGTGTTTTAATCCGTTCATAAGCAATCCTTTGGGCATATTCCCATGAATCACGCCTATCTTAAACGGAGATAAACCTCAGGATATTTAGAGGTTGCTTTGTGGATTCCAGCGACATGGGTTTTATTATAGCACAACTTGCCCTCTTCCCGTCTGAAATCGGCCCGTGGAAGCAAGCAATGTTCGTTTCTTGCGCCAGGCAGGTTGGTCACGTTGAAAATAAAGGGTATTTGACCGGGCAAGAGTAATAACGGCTAAGGATTCTTTTGGAAACAGGTTTTGATAACTGATTTTCACATGTGAGGAAACATAACCACTGAGTAAGAATATTCTGGTGGATGTGAGTTTATCGCCTGAAAGCGATGGCGGCGGAATTGTTGAATAAGCAGGTTTGTCTTTGATTTCCACCACCGAACTCAATCATTTAAAAATCAGTAGTAAATAAAAATAATCAATGCCAGTACACGGACTTTGCTCACATAAAAATCAAGATGTTAGGTGATCGCTATTTAATCTTAGAGGGAAAAAACAGGGATTTTGTGACTTAATCATTCTGGATAGCCCAGCGATGTGCGGTTTGATCCATTCCAGACACTCACTGGGCATTCGTCGTTTACTTACATTTATCGTGCATATTGCTAGCCCCTACAGGGCGCCAGACTCCCCAGAGACCATCCGAACCCGGTGCAGTTCCCTGTATCCACCATCCATTGAGCCATTCTTTCCCCTGCCAGGAGACTTTTTCACAGGCGGCGGCATACGTTTTCGTGCTGCTCCACTCTGGTGCTCCGCCTGTTGGCTTAACCCTTTGTAATATGCTGGTTTCCTGGCTGCTCTGCGCACCGTGTGTATCGGTCACCGTCAGTTTGAAGCGGTAACTGGTTTGATTTTTCACATCCGGCAGACTCACTGAGGCAGTCAGGGTGCCAGGATTTTTAAGTGTCACCACCGGGCCTGCAGTTTGCTGCCATTGATAGCTCAACGCATCTTTATCCGGGTCATAGCTCCCTGCACCGGACAGGATCACAGTTCCAGCACCGGTGAGTTCGGCAGGCGAAGCGCTGGCTTTTGCGACCGGTGGGAGATTGTCCGGTGGTACGGGAACATCCTGCTCACCAAGCGTTAATTCAAAATCATCAAAATGAACATCAGAAGTGCTCCCTGCTTTCTTCGTCGCCTGAACCTGAAGCTCCAGCAGGGCAGCCTCTGCTGGCAGCGCAAGGGAAAGCTGATTGTTTAACCAGCGCTTGTACTCTCCCTTTGTCTGGGTTTGAGACGTTTTCAGTAATTTTCCTTTTGCATCCCTGGCAAGCAGTGTCACGGTTCCCGTGTCCCCATCCCCCCAGCCATTACTCATAAACCGTAATGCAGCGGTGGTTTTTCCTTTAGAAACGATGGCGCTATCCAGGGCAATGGTTTGACTCATCTGGTCCCGTTCGGCTTGATTGGCGGCACTATCATTGCTGCGTGCGGTAAAGAAATACTTTCCACCAGATGGTGTAATACCATCCTGGCTCGTAACCACGCGGAACTGCCCAGTCTCAAGGTGCCACCCGCTCAGGTTCCCGTTTTCAGCCCCCGAGTTTTGCAGCGAGGTCGGCCACTCATCACCCGGAATATCCCCACCTTCCGTTGTAAAGGCCTGCACACGGATAACAATGTCCTTTATGGCTGTATTTTTTGAGGCAACTGCCAGATGCCACTTGCCTGCAGCAGGTGTCGCCACCCCCAGGAAGGTATTCCAGTGTTCACGGCTTGCAAAGTCATAATCATTCTGTGACGGCCAGTTCCCTTCGCTGATATACAGGGAAAACTTGCTGGATTCTTCATGATTTGCTCCAGGCACAGCGCTGACGACTAAACGGCGTGTATTTTTAGGCACATCCAGTTCAATGCGCTGTAGATAGCCATTCGCTGAACTGAGCGACACCGCCTGCTGTTTGAGAAGATGGGCATCTTCGTGTTCAAACGGGACGACAGCAGGATTGTAGGCAGATATTTTTTCCGCATTGGCACGCCATACCCGTGCCATATTGGCCTGCCCCTGCTTGCCGATGGCTAATCCGTAATTATCATGCAGGTCAGGGTTGGAGTAATATCCGATATCATTACCACACTGGATAGTTTTGGTTTTGCCGTTATCCCACCCATAAGCATCATCATTACCAGGAGAGCAGTGTCCGCCACCAACATTGTGCCCTACCTCATGTCTCAGGGAGGTTGAGGCGTAAAGGGCATTGACGGTATAACGACCATTGACATATCCCCAACCAATCGCCGTATCATTGCCATTACCTTCAAAAAAACCGGCAATCAAATCAGGGCTATATTGCTTGATCCCTGACTGAAAGAGAGTGCTAAGGCTCGACAGCGTATCCGTTGTAATAGCACGATCCTGGTCTATAATTTGGGTGCCAACCAGTCTCACCCTCACCTTTTCTACTCTGGAATTTTTTAGTGCCTGGTTAATCGTGGTCACCTGTGCAATCGCGAAAGCTTCGTGATCGACAATGGTTTTTGCCGCCGCTTTTGAGAATCCGGCCAGAATATCAATGACGATATTACCTTGCGCATCCCTGTCAGCCTGGTAGGTGCTGGCACCTTCCCGAGTGAGTTGCTGCTGCGCCATTTCCTTCAGAGTAGGCATCAGGTAATCCGTCTCTTTAAAAGTCGGTTTGCTAAAAGTCACCCGCGTCTGCTCACCTGTGGCATCACCGTAAACCAGCTGGTGCAGGTTAGGATATAGAGCCAGGAAACGGTTATCGCCTCGTAATACAAGAATGAGGTCATCGCGATCGTTTGAAGACTTGGTCAGCGAAGGCATCTGACCTGTATAAACCACTGCATCCCTGTAATGGTCCGCCTGTTGTAGGTGAGTAGAGAGGCCGCCCGAGCTCACAGAAAGTTTTTGCACGCTTCGTGCATTGCCTGCCGGCACTGGCAGTGTCAGGAAAGTACCTGTTTCAACAACTTGCGTAGCATGAGCAGATGCGTTGGGGAGTGATGGTAATGCATTTGGAATATCCCTGTCAGTGGCGTGCGAGACCTGAAAGGATGCAGCAACCGCAAGGGCAAGCAGGGTAAATTTGTTACACTTCTTCATAATCCATTCCTAAATATAACTAAATGTAAATATTCCCTTTTATCTCTGCAAAAATAGGGGACGACAGGAACAACTGAAATAGGAATAGGGAAGGATGAGATTAAGAACCCTGAAGTTTTCCAACGGAAAATACTGCATGAGCAATTTGCAGACAAAAGCTTCCTGTTACGTCATTGTGCATACTGCTGGTCGTACTCAAGAATGAATGGCACGCAACCTACACTGCTGAGCTGCTTATAATATTATTGGTGTTATCCACTTCCGCTGCTGGCACAACGCAGACCGTATGTGCAGTGAGTATGGAGGATTCAATGCGGGCAGTTATGGGGCTTTTAGGTTAGGGGTTTTGATAACTTATTTTGATAACCGTTCGAAAACTAATAATAAAAACGGGAACCCTAAGGCTCCCGTTGTCACATCACCAGCGGCGCTGATTACATGTGTTTAATGATAGCGTCGCCAAACTCTGAGCATTTCAGCAGCTTAGCGCCATCCATCAGACGTTCGAAGTCATAAGTTACGGTCTTAGCATCGATAGCGCCTTCCATGCCTTTAACGATCAGGTCAGCCGCTTCGAACCATTCCATATGACGCAGCATCATCTCTGCGGACAGGATGATGGAGCCTGGGTTCACTTTGTCCTGGCCTGCATATTTAGGTGCAGTACCGTGCGTGGCTTCGAACAGCGCGCACTCGTCACCGATGTTTGCGCCCGGTGCGATACCGATGCCACCAACCTGTGCCGCCAGGGCATCAGAAATGTAGTCCCCGTTGAGGTTCATACAGGCGATAACGTCGTATTCAGCAGGACGCAGCAGGATTTGCTGCAAGAACGCATCGGCGATCACGTCTTTCACCACGATCTCTTTGCCGGTGTTCGGGTTCTTGATTTTCACCCACGGGCCGCCGTCGATAAGCTCCCCGCCGAACTCTTCGCGAGCCAGCTGGTAGCCCCAGTCTTTGAACGCGCCTTCGGTGAACTTCATGATGTTGCCTTTGTGCACCAGGGTCACGGAATCACGGTCGTTGGTGATTGCGTATTCGATGGCCGCACGCACCAGGCGTTTGGTGCCTTCTTCGGAGCAAGGCTTGATGCCGATGCCGCAGTGCTCAGGGAAACGAATTTTCGTCACGCCCATTTCATCACGCAGGAACTTAATCACTTTGTCCGCTTCGGCGCTGTCTGCTTTCCACTCGATACCCGCATAGATATCTTCGGAGTTCTCACGGAAGATAACCATATCGGTCAGCTCAGGCTGCTTAACCGGGCTTGGGGTGCCCTGGTAATAACGTACCGGGCGCAGGCAAACGTACAGGTCAAGCTGCTGACGCAGGGCAACGTTCAGGGAGCGAATACCGCCGCCGACTGGGGTCGTCAGTGGGCCTTTGATGGCCACGCGATAGTCGCGAATCAGGTCCAGCGTTTCTTCTGGCAGCCAGACGTCCTGGCCATAAACTTGGGTAGATTTTTCGCCGGTGTAGATTTCCATCCAGGAAATTTTCCGCTCGCCGTTATAGGCTTTTGCCACGGCAGCATCCACCACTTTAATCATGGCAGGGGTCACGTCCACACCGATACCGTCCCCTTCAATGAATGGGATCACCGGGTTGTGAGGAACGTTGATTTTGCCATTTTGCAGGGTGATCTTTTTACCTTCCGCCGGAACGACTACTTTGCTTTCCATTCACCTCTCCTTCGAGCGCTTCTGGTTTTTTGTTAATGATTTGTAATTTGCGGGCTCATACTACTGCAATATCGGGCTCGCGCCAATCACTCATGTTTTCCGTTATAATGCGTCAATCCACCCGCGCTGAAAACACTATGAACAAAACTTCTTTTAGGAATCACCAAGTTAAACGATTCAGCAGCCAACAAGCCGCCAGGCGCAAGAAGCCTGACGGGCCAAAGAAGCTGGTTATCTTCAATAAGCCGTACGATGTGCTGCCGCAGTTTACCGACGAAGCCGGGCGCAGCACGCTGAAGGATTACATTCCTTTACAAGGTATCTACGCCGCGGGCCGTCTCGACCGGGACAGCGAAGGGCTGCTGGTGCTCACCAACGACGGGGCGCTGCAGGCAAAACTGACCCAGCCCGGCAAACGCACCGGCAAAATTTATTACGTGCAGGTTGAAGGCGAGCCAACGGAAGAGGCGCTGGCAGCCCTGCGTAGCGGCGTAACGCTGAACGACGGCCCCACGCTTGCGGCAGGTGCCGAACGGGTTGCCGAACCCGAGTGGCTGTGGCCGCGTAACCCGCCGATTCGCGAACGCAAGGCGATTCCCACCAGCTGGCTGAAAATCACGCTTTACGAAGGCCGCAACCGCCAGGTTCGCCGCATGACCGCGCACGTAGGCTACCCTACCCTGCGCCTGATCCGGTATGCGATGGGCGACTACACGCTGGAAGGCCTGGCCAACGGCGAGTGGCGCGAAGTCCCGTTAACCCCCTTATAAGGAGAAGCGATGTTTAAGCCGCACGTCACCGTGGCCTGCGTTGTCCAGGCCGAAGGCAAGTTTTTAGTCGTCGAAGAAACCATTCAGGGTAAAGCGCTCTGGAACCAGCCCGCCGGGCACCTCGAAGCCGACGAAACGCTGCTTCAGGCCGCGAAGCGCGAGCTGTGGGAAGAGACCGGCATTAGCGCCGAGCCGCAAAGTTTTATCCGCATGCACCAGTGGATCGCCCCGGACAACACACCTTTCCTGCGCTTTCTGTTTGCTATCGACCTGGACAAACAGCTGCCGACCACGCCGCACGACAGCGATATTGACCGCTGCCTGTGGCTCAATGCCGAAACCATTATAAATGCATCCAATCTGCGCTCGCCCCTGGTGGCGGAAAGCATTCGCTGTTACCAACAGGAGCCGCGTTATCCCCTGTCGATGCTGGGGGCTTTTAACTGGCCGTTTACAGAGGGTGTCAAGTAGCAGGCTGCGTGATAGAATACGCCGCTTTGAAGTTCAATGTCGTGAGTCTCTCCATGTCTGATAACAGCCAGAAAAAAGTGATCGTCGGGATGTCCGGCGGCGTCGATTCCTCCGTTTCCGCTTACCTGCTGATGCAGCAGGGCTATAAGGTGGAAGGCCTGTTCATGAAGAACTGGGAAGAAGACGATGGCGAGGAGTACTGCACCGCAGCGGAAGATTTAGCCGATGCGCAGGCCGTTTGCGACAAGCTGGGCATTGAACTGCACACCGTTAACTTTGCCGCAGAGTACTGGGACAACGTGTTCGAACTGTTCCTCGAAGAGTACAAAGCCGGGCGTACGCCAAACCCGGATATTCTCTGCAACAAAGAGATCAAATTTAAAGCCTTCCTCGAATTCGCCGCCGAAGATTTAGGTGCCGACTACATCGCCACCGGCCACTACGTGCGCCGTGCTGACGTGAACGGTAAAAGCCAGCTGCTGCGCGGCCTGGACGGCAACAAAGACCAGAGCTACTTCCTTTATACGCTGAGCCACGAACAGATCGCCCAAAGCCTGTTCCCGGTCGGCGAGCTATCCAAGCCAGAAGTGCGCCGCATTGCCGAAGAGCTGGATCTGGTCACCGCGAAGAAAAAAGATTCCACCGGCATCTGTTTCATCGGTGAACGCAAGTTCCGCGACTTCCTGGGCCGCTACCTGCCTGCACAGCCTGGCAAAATTCTGACCGTAGACGGCGAAAGCATAGGCGAGCACCAGGGGCTGATGTATCACACCCTCGGCCAGCGTAAAGGCCTCGGCATCGGCGGCACCAAAGAAGGGTCTGAAGATCCGTGGTACGTGGTGGATAAAGACGTCGCCAACAATATTCTTATCGTCGCACAGGGCCATGACCATCCGCGCCTGATGTCCGTTGGGCTGATTGCCCAACAGCTGCATTGGGTGGACAGAGAGCCGCTAACCGCGCCGCTGAGCTGTACGGTGAAAACCCGCTACCGCCAGACGGATATCCCCTGCACGATTACCCCGCTGGACGACGAGCGCATAGAAGTGCGCTTTGAAGAGCCGGTGGCTGCCGTTACCCCAGGCCAGTCCGCGGTGTTCTACCTCGGCGAAGTGTGCCTCGGCGGCGGCATTATTGAGCAGCGTTTGCCGCTCGTCAGTTAATTACACACAAGGACGCAGCCCGGTGGCTAAAAACTACTACGACATTACTCTCGCGCTGGCCGGCATTTGCCAGTCAGCCCGTCTGGTGCAGCAGTTAGCCCATCAGGGTCATTGCGACAGCGACGCGCTTCACGTCTCGCTCAACAGCGTGATTGACCAGAATCCTGGCTCAACCCTGGACGTTTTTGGCGGCAGCGAAGCTAATCTTAAGCTTGGGCTTGAAACCCTGCTTGGCGTGCTGAACGCCAGCAGCCGTCAGGGCCTGAACGCCGAGCTGACGCGCTATACGCTTAGCCTGATGGTGCTGGAGCGCAAACTCCACGCCGCCAAAGGTGCGATGGACACGCTCGGCAACAAAATTAGCGGCCTGCAGCGCCAGCTGGAACACTTCGATCTCGAGTCCGACACGCTGTTAAGCGCTATGGCCGGGATCTACGTCGATGTCATCAGCCCGCTTGGCCCGCGTATTCAGGTCACCGGCTCCCCTGCCGTGCTGCAAAGCCCGCAGGTGCAGAGCAAAGTGCGTGCCGCGCTGCTGGCCGGTATTCGTGCCGCCGTGCTGTGGCACCAGGTTGGCGGTGGCCGCCTGCAGTTAATGTTTTCCCGTAGTCGCCTGACCACTCAGGCCAAACAAATTCTCGCTCATTGTTAACCTCTCAGGAGTTGTTATGGAATTATCCTCACTGACCGCCGTTTCCCCCGTTGACGGGCGCTACGGCGACAAAGTCAGCGCTCTGCGCGCTATTTTCAGCGAATTCGGTCTGCTGAAATTCCGCGTACAGGTCGAAGTACGTTGGCTGCAAAAGCTGGCCGCGCACGCAGCGATCAAGGAAGTTCCTGCTTTTGATGCGGACGCAAACGGTTACCTTGATAAAATCGTGGCGGAGTTCAGCGAGGCTGACGCCGCGCGCATCAAAACCATCGAGCGCACCACCAACCACGACGTGAAGGCGGTGGAATACTTCCTGAAAGAGAAAGTGGAAGCGATCCCTGCCCTGCACGCGGTGTCCGAGTTTATTCACTTCGCCTGTACTTCCGAAGACATTAACAACCTGTCCCACGCGCTGATGCTGGAAACCGCACGCAAAGAAGTCGTGCTGCCGTACTGGCGTAAAATCATCATTGCTGTGAAAGATCTTGCCGTCCAGTACCGCGACATTCCGCTGCTGTCCCGTACCCACGGCCAGCCTGCGACGCCGTCCACCATGGGTAAAGAGATGGCGAACGTCGCTTACCGCATGGAGCGCCAGTTCCGCCAGCTCGGCAACGTTGAAATCCTCGGTAAAATCAACGGCGCGGTCGGCAACTATAACGCCCACATCGCCGCTTACCCGGAAGTGGACTGGCACCAGTTCAGCGAAGAATTCGTGACGTCCCTGGGCATTCAGTGGAACCCGTACACCACCCAGATCGAACCGCACGACTATATCGCCGAGCTGTTTGACTGCATCGCGCGCTTCAACACCATCCTGATCGACTTCGACCGCGACGTGTGGGGCTACGTGGCCCTTAACCACTTCAAGCAGAAGACCGTCGCCGGTGAAATTGGCTCCTCCACCATGCCGCACAAGGTGAACCCGATTGACTTCGAAAACTCCGAAGGCAACCTCGGTCTGTCTAACGCCCTGCTGCAACACCTGGCGAGCAAACTGCCGGTGTCCCGCTGGCAGCGCGACCTGACCGACTCCACCGTGCTGCGTAACCTGGGCGTGGGTATCGGCTACGCGCTGATTGCCTACCAGTCCACCCTGAAGGGCGTGAGCAAGCTGGAAGTAAACCGCGACCGCCTGCTGGACGAGCTGGATCACAACTGGGAAGTGCTGGCTGAGCCTATCCAGACCGTGATGCGTCGCTACGGCATCGAAAAACCGTACGAGAAGCTGAAAGAGCTGACCCGCGGCAAACGCGTTGACGCCGAAGGCATGAAGCAGTTCATCGACAGTCTCGAGCTGCCGGAAGAAGAGAAAACTCGCCTGAAGGCCATGACGCCAGCCAACTACATTGGCCGCGCCATCACCATGGTTGACGAGCTGAAGTAATGAAAACGGCCCTCTTCGGAGGGCTTGAGGTTGCTGACAAAGAGGGAAAAAACGTGGTTTTTCCCTCTTTGTGGTTATCAGCCGAAAATCAATAAATTGATTTTCCTGTTTTCTTTAACAAGCCGTCTGGTACTTCTTCTCTCGCCAGAGGCTTTTCAGCAGTCTAAGGCCCTCTTCGGAGGGCTTTTTTTTGCCTTCCGTTTGCCCCTCACCCCGGCTCTCTCCCTCCGGGAGAGGGTTAGGGTGAGGGGCTCCAGCCGTATTAGCTTGTTGACTCAGCGTTAATCTCCATAAGGGCATTGTTTATACGAGGTTTATTCCCTGTCATTAATAATTAGCGCTAAACTATCAATACTATGAATGGATTGAGGAAATACAATGCGCGTACTGGTCGTGGAAGATAATGCCCTGCTGCGTCATCACCTGAAGGTACAGCTGCGTGAAGCAGGCCACCAGGTGGATGCGGCCGAGGATGCCAAAGAGGCAGACTATTTCCTTAATGAACATACACCGGACATTGCGATTGTTGACTTAGGGCTGCCGGACGAAGACGGCATGAGCCTGATCCGCCGCTGGCGTAGCCATGACGTCACCATCCCGATACTGGTGCTGACCGCCCGCGAAGGCTGGCAGGATAAAGTTGAAGTCCTGGGTGCCGGGGCCGACGACTACGTCACCAAACCGTTCCACCTTGAAGAAGTTGTCGCCCGCATGCAGGCATTGATGCGCCGTAACAGCGGCCTGGCCTCGCAGGTGATTTCCCTGCCGCCGTTCCAGGTCGATTTGTCCCGCCGCGAACTGTCGATTAACGACAACCTGATCAAGCTCACGGCGTTTGAATACACCATCATGGAAACCATCATCCGCAACGCCGGGAAAGTGGTGAGCAAAGATTCCCTGATGCTGCAGCTCTACCCGGACGCCGAGCTGCGCGAGAGCCACACCATCGACGTGCTGATGGGCCGTTTACGTAAAAAAATTCAGGCCGAGTACCCGCAAGAGGTGATTACCACCGTGCGCGGCCAGGGCTACCGATTCGATCTCCACTAAATGCTGAAAATCTTTCGTCACATTCTGCCCCTCTCGCTGCGGGTTCGCTTCTTACTGGCTACCGCAGCGGTCGTGATGGTGCTGTCCCTGGCCTATGGCCTGGTGGCGCTGGTTGGCTACAGCGTCAGCTTCGACAAAACGACCTTCCGCCTGCTGCGCGGGGAAAGCAACCTGTTCTATACGCTTTCCAGCTGGAAGGACGGCAAACTGCAGGTGGATTTGCCCGACAACATCAGCATACAAAGCCCGACCATGGCGCTGATTTACGACGAGCACGGCAAGCTGCTGTGGATGCAGCGTAACGTCCCGGACGTGGTGCAGCAGATCCAAAAAGAGTGGCTGACCGGCAACGGCTTCCACGAGCTGGAGGCCGACTACGCCACCAGTAGCGCCCTGCTGGACAACGACAAAGACCGCCTCGCCCAGCTGAAAGATATGCACGACGACGAGAGCGACGACGGCTACGAGATGACCCACTCGGTGGCGGTGAACCTCTACCCGGCCACCGCCCGTATGCCTGCCCTGACCGTGGTGGTTGTGGATACCATTCCTATCGAGCTTAAACGCTCCTATATGGTCTGGAGCTGGTTTATTTACGTCCTGCTTGCCAACCTGTTACTGGTGGTGCCGCTGCTGTGGCTTGCCGCCTGGTGGAGCCTGCGCCCTATTCAGGAGCTGGCCCAGGAAGTGCGCGAGCTGGAAAAACACGACCGCGACAGCCTGAACCCGGAAACCACCCGCGAGCTGACAAGCCTGGTGCGCAACCTGAACCAGCTGCTGCGCACCGAGCGCGACCGACACGACAAGTACCGCACCACGCTGACGGACTTAACCCACAGCCTGAAAACGCCGCTCGCCGTGCTGCAGTCGACCCTGCGTTCGCTGCGCACCGACAAGATGAACGTCGAACAGGCCGAGCCGGTGATGCTGGAGCAGATCAGCCGCATCTCGCAGCAGATTGGTTACTACCTGCATCGCGCCAGCATGCGTGGCAACAGCGCGCTGCTGAGCCGGGAGCTGCATTCCGTGGCGCCGCTGCTGGACAACCTGTGTTCGGCGCTGAACAAGGTTTACCAGCGTAAAGGCGTGAACATCACGCTGGACGTGTCGCCGGAAATTACCTTCATCGGTGAGAAAAACGACTTTATGGAAGTGATGGGCAACGTGCTGGATAACGCCTGTAAATACTGCCTTGAGTTCGTGGAGATCACCGCCCGCCAGACCGACGACACGCTGCACCTGATTGTGGACGACGACGGCCCGGGCATACCGGAAAGCAAACGCGCGATGGTCTTTGACCGAGGCCAGCGGGCCGATACGCTGCGCCCCGGCCAGGGCGTGGGGCTGTCGGTTGCCAGAGAGATTGTCGAGCAGTACGACGGCGAGATCCAGACAAGTGCCAGTATTCTGGGCGGAGCGCGCATGGAAGTGATTTTCGCCCGCCAGCAGCCGGAACAGGATGAAGGGTGAAATAGTCCCGTAACCCGGCTCGCCATCCGTTATAATCCGTGTCAGGCTCCTCCATCTGCAGGAAGACAATAATATGGATTATCACCTGGATTTAAACTGGCCCGACTTTATTGCACGCTACTGGCAAAAACGCCCCGTGGTGCTGAAGCGCGGCTTTAAAAACTTCATCGACCCTATTTCACCGGATGAGCTTGCCGGTCTTGCCATGGAAAACGAGGTGGACAGCCGCCTCGTCAGCCATCAGGGCGGTAAATGGCAGGTCAGCCACGGCCCGTTCCAGAGCTACGATCACCTCGGCGAAAACAACTGGTCGCTGCTGGTGCAGGCCGTGAACAACTGGCATGAACCGTCCAGCGCCCTGATGCGCCCCTTCCGCGCCCTGCCCGACTGGCGCATTGACGACCTGATGATCTCCTTCTCTGTGCCAGGCGGCGGCGTTGGCCCGCACCTTGACCAGTATGACGTGTTTATTATTCAGGGCGTGGGCCGCCGCCGCTGGCGCGTGGGCGAAAAAGTCGCCATGAAACAGCATTGCCCGCACCCGGACCTGCTCCAGGTTGAGCCGTTCGACGCCATCATCGATGAAGAGATGGAGCCGGGCGACATTCTGTATATTCCACCTGGCTTCCCGCACGAAGGCTACTCGCTGGAAAACGCGCTGAACTACTCCGTGGGCTTCCGCGCGCCAAGCGGCCGCGAGCTTATCAGCGGCTTTGCCGACTACGTGCTGCAGCGCGAGCTGGGCGGCCTGCGTTATACCGACCCGGACGTGCCTGAGCGCCAGCATCCGGCGGATATTCTGCCGCAGGAAGTCGACAAGCTGCGCGGCATGATGCTGGACATCGTTAACCAGCCGGAGACCTTTAACAGCTGGTTTGGCGAGTTTATTACCCAGTCCCGCCACGAGCTGGACGTCGCCCCGCCGGAGCCGCCTTACCAGCCGGATGAAATTTACGACGCGCTGCAACAGGGCGACACGCTGGTGCGCCTGGGCGGCCTGCGCGTGCTGCGCGTTGCCGGGGAGGTGTACGTGAACGGCGAGAAGCTGGACAGCCCGCACCGCCCGGCGGTGGAAGCCCTGGCAAGCCACATCAAGCTGGACGCTGAGAAGTTTGGCGACGCGCTGGACGATCCTTCCTTCCTCGCTACCCTGAGCGCGCTGGTGAACAGCGGCTACTGGTTCTTCGAAGACTAACGCCCTGCCCCGCCTTCACCGTTTTTATCACGGCGAAGGCGGGGTCATTCGTCGCAGCCAGTAACAAGTCGTCGATACACCCATTCTCAATTCTCCTGCGTTAGCCCCTCCGACTCTTTCTTTGCAAAACGGCCAGCCCCCTCTTACCGCCGAGGATAAAAAATGGCAATCTGATCGCCGCCTGACCATACTTGAAAAATATTAATAGGGACATTGAGCGTCATCCCATGAGCAAATCTCTGCATACTTTCCTCCTGACCTGCCTGTTATTTGTCGGCCTGTTTCTGAACGCTGCAAGTCCCCTTGCCGCGCAAACCGAAGGCCAGGAACCCAGCCTGAAAGAAATTGCCGGGCAGCTGAAGCAATACAAAACACAGATAGACAACATTAAGCAGCAGGTTTCACAGACCAACACCGACAGCCGGCTGATCAAGCTGTTCGACACCACGCAAAAGCTGGGCGTGGAGGTGGATAACCTGGCCGCCCTGCTGCAGCCGATGCATGAAAAAATTCAGGCTCAGCTGCAGGTTTTGGGGCCTGCCCCGGAGTCTGGCGCGGGAAATGAAACCGCCAGCGTGTCCCAGCAGCGCAACGCGCTGAACAGCGACAAAAAGCAGATTGATGAGGCCATCAGTACCTCGCAAAGCCTGCAAACCAATATCCGCGCGCTGGGTATCCAGATTAACGATCTCCGCCGCACCTACTTTAAATCCCAACTGGCGTCGAACAGCGGGAGCATGTTGAGCGCCACCTTCTGGCTGCAGGAAGCCGACACCCAGGCCGTGGATATCCAGCGCTTCAATGCCTTTGGCGATCGGCTGCTGGAAACCTGGCAGGCGGCCTGGGAACCCGAGTGGTTCTGGGGCACCTTCTGGCTGCTCGTGGCCGCCGCCGGGATTGCGTTTTCCGGCTGCTATCTGATTGAGCGGCTGCTGGTCTGGATCAACATCACCTGGTTGCCGGATGGCCGCCTGCGCCGCAGTTTCAACACGCTGGCCAGCACGTTAGTGACCATGTTTACCATTGTGCTGGCACTTTCCCTTGTAAAAAGTGCCTTTTCGCGGGTGGCGGAGTTCTCTCCCCAGGTGAGCGATTTTGTCGACGGCTTTGTGCAGCTGGCCGTGTTCTGCTCATTGATTTATGGCGCTGGCCGCGCGTTTCTTTCCCTGAACCGTCCTTCATGGCGGCTGGTGCAGCTCGATGACAGCGTGGCCGAAAGCGTGCGTTACTTCCCGCCGCTGCTGGCGATTCTCGGCCTGCTCATTGGCTGCCTCGACCTGATTAATAATACGATTGGCGCCAGCCTCGGCACCACGATCCGCGCCAACGGGCTGATTTCTGCCGTTATGGCCAGCGTGCTGCTTGCCATGATGCTGCGCGTGCAGCACGCCCACCGGCAATTGGAAAAGAATGGCGAACCCGCCGAGAAGCGCTCGCGACTCGATGCGCTGGTCTGCCTGCTGGTCATGATCGCCTCTCTGGTGATTCTGGCGTCGCTGCTGATCGGTTACATCGCCTTCGCCCGCTACCTGACTTACCAGGTCATCTGGTTCGGCATGGTGCTGGTGGCGTTTTTTTATCTGGTGACCTTCGCCACCGACTTTTTCGCCGCCGTGTTTTCACCGCACACCGCCACCGGCCAGGCGATGAAAAAGTCGCTGCGGTTTAAAGACCGGCACCTTGAGCAGCTGGCGGTGGTATTTACCGCCTTCACCAAATGCGCGCTGATACTCATGACCATCATCGCGCTGTTTAACGGCACCTTCGGCACCACCACGCCGAGCCTATTGATCGGCAAGCTGGTGGCGATTTTAAGCGGCGACGGGCTGAAGCAGCTGCACATCGTGCCAGGCAATTTACTGAACGCCGTGCTTTGCCTGGTGATTGGCCTGTACATTCTGCGCGTAACCCAGCGCTGGCTCAGCCAGGAACTGCTGCCCAAAACTATTACCGATATCGGCATTCGCGCGTCGCTGATTACGCTATTTACCAACGTCGGCTACGTGCTGCTGATCCTCATCACCCTGGCCGCGCTGGGCATTCAGTGGAACAACCTGGCCTGGATTGTCAGCGCCCTGTCGGTGGGGATCGGCTTTGGCCTGCAGGAGATTGTGAAAAACTTTATCTCCGGCCTGATCCTGCTGACGGAACGCCCGGTCAAGGTCGGCGATATGATCGGCATCGGCGGCATTGAGGGCGATGTACGCCGGATCAACGTGCGCGCCACGGAGATCCAGCTCAGCGACCGCTCGACGATGATCGTCCCCAACTCGCAGCTGATTTCCCAGAACGTGCGTAACGCCACCATGGGCAACGCGCAGGGGGTGGTCACCATCGCCCTGACCTTCCCGACCAATATTGACCCGGAGCTGGTACGCGATTTACTGCTCAGCGCCTATCAGGACTATGAGGTGATCCTCCCGACGCCTGCGCCGTATGTGCGCTTCAGCCAGTTGGGGCCAGAAGGCATTATCCTGAGCGTGACCGGCTACGTCCCCAGCCCGCGGATGGTCGGCTCCAGCAAAAGCGAACTGCTGTTTAATATTCTCAAGCTGCTGCGCAAAAATGAGGTAAATCTCTCCAGCCCGCAGGAAGTTGTTTTTATGAAGCAGCGGGCGAAAGCTTTGGACGACGATGAATTTTCATCTTAAGTGAATCTTATTTTTGGAGCTGCTTAACACTTACTGGCTATTCAGGAATTTCCTTATAACTGCTGCGTTGAATGCTGAAGTGATAACCAATACTCTTTGCATGGTTAATTAATTTATAAGGAAATAAATTTATGGCTTCAGTTCCTCTTTCAGGACCCGGCAGCATCATTATTTATCGGAATATGCGAGAAGCGCGTCAACACGGGATGTCGCGTAACATGGCGACCCCAGCAAAGTATTACTGGTTCTATCAAAAGGTCCGAAACGGTGGCCCATGGGATTATAAGCAATTTGATCCCTACTGGGCTGAGTTTGGAAATTTCAACTTTGGCGCAACCGGAACCGCTGCTGGTATACCGGCGGAAATTTTGCTTATGGGAGCAGGATACGCACAATCCAGCGCCGGAACATCAAAACCCATTTGGGGTAAATGGTATGAAGAACCACCTTATGGAGATGATCCAGCGGACCAGCGAGCTATAAGAGAAGGCATTGAGTATGCAATACAAGATGGCTATTAAATGGCTCCACAGGCTTTTAACGACCGTTCTGCTGATCGTTGTGATTGGCTATGCCTGGGTGAACTTCAGCCCCTCAAACCCGATCTATCCCCTGAAACGGACATATCAGGTCAACCAGAACACCTGGCTTTATATGACGGAACAAAACAGCGGCGGCGCAACCGTCCCTATCGCTTATCGCTACTACCTGAGTAGTCAATTAAGTGGCGACGACAGCGATATTGCCCGCCAGTTAAGTGCTGCGATACCGCTCATTGTGGGCTATGGCACCATTACCGATATTCAGGTGGACGATAAAAACCTTATTTCTGTTACCTACAGCGGGAAAGTGCTGTCGATATCTGATGATGCGACGCAGGTTCACTTTAAGATACAACCATACTGAAACTAACTTTCTCTGCCCGCCTTCGCCGTGCTTTGTCACAGCGAAGGCGGGAGCCCCTCTGATTTAGTGAATGCCCTGCACAATTTCGCCGTCAGTCCACGCCAGCCCTTTCTTCGTGCGCACGAAGCGTGGCGCGGTTAAGTTCTCTTCCAGCAAGCCGAACACTTCATAGAGTAAATCCGTCATCTGCGCCTGTTGACCCTGCGCAAGCTGCTGGCCCAGCAGCACCTGGCTTAAGGCCGCGCAATAGTCGCAGAGCATACTTGAGTCGGTATCAGACACGGTGCGGGCCGCAGCCTCTTGCCCCTCTTCCACCGTTAACCGCGCAATGAGGTGCGGCGGCAGCGGATGCTCTAAGACCACTCTCAGCACGCTAAACCCTGCCAGCAAACGCCCCGCCAGCGCGATATATTCAGCGTGGTTATCTATTTCAATTAATTCATCCACCCAGCAGCGGCAAATATGCAGCACATGAAATAAATCATCCTTTGCGCCCAACGGCATTTTTAATAAGGCTGCGATGTCCTCAGCAATAATCGTTTGATCCTTCGTCATTTCCGTGTGCGCGAATGTGTTACTATCGGCGTTAGCCATAATGTGACTCCTGGTTAGTTACTTTGTGGTTAGCCCTCGTCTGGTGTTGGCGCACCTTTCGGGGGCGAATTCTTTCTTCGGTTACCTTTGATTGCTTCTTGAATGTTAATTTCTGTTTTTATACTGGATAAGTCAACAGTGGTTTGGTTTAAAATTATTGGAAACTGAAAAAATTCGAGGGGGATCTCGGAATTGTGATAACTGGGGAATTGGGTTGCATTTATCTATTATTTTTGGATTTTTTTCCTATAACCTCCAGATTGATTCGAAAATTTTTACTAAATTATGCTTTTTACACTATTCCCACTTCTAAAAGAGAGCACTACCATCCTTAGAGACATTTCATTGGCTAATATAGTCAATGCGTTCGCGGTAATTTTATCTTGCGCAACAATGTTAGAATACCTACTGGCCTTAGATCTGAGCTACTAAAATTGGTAGGAGTGATTATTGGTGATTGATATTGCATGTTTTAGTAACTTAAACTGGTATTAAAGATCTACTTTGAGTTAAAAATTGATGTTCACAATCAAAGATATTAACATTGATCAGTATTGCTCTAGACGAAGCGGGTCAGTTACAATTCTATGTCATTATGATCTTCGATGAACAACTCAATTCTAAGCATTAATAAACCTTGGCTCTAAACATTTTATCATTAATGCATTTTCAGTTTCACGGACCTTCAACCCAAGTATAGGAGAGTAAAACAATGAGTGAATTTACTAACTCACAAATAATAATGGAAAAAATAATTAAAGAAGAAGCAGCAGAACAAAATGCAAATTTTTCAGATTATTTTGAACTATACACAGCATCACAGATACTCAAGGATTACGATGTAACTTATTCTGATATTGAATATAGCATAGTTGGAGATGGTGGTGTAGACTCTTTTTATACATTCCTCAATGGCGAGTTAATAAAGGAAGATACTGATTACTCCAAAACCGGAAAACATAACAAAATTGAAGTGGTTATTATACAATCAAAAACATCAAAGAAATTTGGCGAAGATGCAGTTGTTAAGTTTAACGAGGTTACTAGGGACTTATTTAATATATCAACAGATATAGATAGTGACAGCCTAAAAAGACGTTATAATGATGACCTCAGAGGAAGGGTTTCTATTTTCAGAGGTGTTTATAGTAACTTAATGAAAAGTTTTCCCGATTTAAACTTCTCATATTACTACTCAACCTTAGGAGAAGAAGTACACCCTAACGTTGTCGATAAAGGAAATACCTTACGGGAAACAATCCTTAGGATGTTTACTGGTTCTAAGTTCTCACTAGATTTTGTCGGTGCAAGTAATTTAGTTGAATTGAACAGGAAGGTGAAAAGTACTTCCCGAATGATGGAGTTAGCTGAGTCACCTATAGCAACAGCTAGTGGTAGTTACTTATGCCTTGTTAATTTGAAAAAATATTACGAGTTCATATCAGACAATGATTCTCTTTCAAGAAGTATTTTTGAGTCAAATGTGAGAGATCACAATGGAGATGTTGTTGTAAACGTGGCTATCCAAGAAACACTTCACTCAGGCAAAGAGGACTTTTGGTTCTTGAATAATGGAGTGACTGTAATCACATCAAAAGCAGTTCTTTCAGGAAAAACCTTGACTATAGAAAATCCGCAGGTAGTTAATGGATTACAGACTTCCCACGAAGTTTATAACTATTTTTCTAATTTGGAAGAGACAGTTCAGGAGGCAAGAAATTTATTGGTTCGCGTCATTTGTGAGAGTAATGCTGAATCTAGAGACAAAATAATAAGGGCAACTAATAGCCAGACTAGCATTCCCCCAGCGTCTTTAAGAAGTGCAGATGTAATACATCGTGATATCGAAGACTTCTTCAAAGCCAATGGCTATTTTTATGATAGAAGAAAGAATTTATATAAAAACGAAGGCAAACCAGCCTCTCGTATCGTATCCATACCTTACTTATCTCAATGCGTCATAACTACAGTTCTTCTTCAACCGAATAATGCAAGAGCAAGACCATCAACCCTCATAAATGACAACACTCGATATGGACAAATTTTTAACAAAAAAACCCACTCTCACTTTATCTAAACTCTTATTTAATATTGAAGAAATGTACTGAGCTATTGAAGACATATGAGCTTGACAGCAGAAGAGATTTTAATAACATTATTTATCACACTGCAATGGCTGCGGTTTTAAAGTTAGCTATAGCTGATGAAGATAAAGATAATATACCTAAATTTGTTGGTGACTTTGATAATACCAGAATCACTGATGAATTCTTTAGGGATATATTCGACTTGGTTTGGCAAGAGTATAAGAAATTAGGCGGTGATGACACAGCTGCTAAAGGAACAGATTTTGTGGCTAATATTGTTAAGTCTCTAGAAGAGGCTGTGGGGATAGAACCGACACCCCAGATAGAATAGCAGATCTTTCCAAATCAGGGGCGTTCAGAATTTATCTTAGGTCAGGGTTATTATACTTAACCGGTGATAACATTCTATTACTAAGTCCCTGTTAGAAATGATTGATAGAATTATCATGACCAGCTTTCAGTGGAACATTATACCTTGGTCCTAGTAATGCTCGCTTGGCGAAACTGACATCCAAAAAACCGACCAAACTAAAATAAAGGGGCTAAAAGCCCCTCCCAATATTAGTAGTTTTTAAATCAACTCACCCCGCCTTCGCCGTCAATTCAGCAATACGCACAATCACCGCCACCGCCTTCTCCATCCCTTCCAGGGTCACGAACTCGTGCTTGCCGTGGTAGTTATAGCCGCCGGTGAACAGGTTCGGGCACGGCAGGCCTTTAAAGGAGAGCTGTGCGCCGTCCGTGCCGCCGCGGATCGGCTTCATGATGGGCTCGATGTCGCAGTCGCGCATCGCCTGCTGGGCCACTTCGACAATATAAGGATGCTCGGCCACCTTCTCGCGCATGTTGTAATAGCTGTCTTCTATGACCAGCTCGATATAGCAGTCCGGGTGCAGGCCTTTGCCGACCTTTTGGGCGATATCCATCATCTTGCGCTTGCGGGCTTCGAACTGCTCGCGGTCGAAGTCGCGAATGATGTAGTGCATCTCGGCCCGGTCGACGGAGCCTTTCATGGTGTTCAGGTGGTAGAAGCCCTCGTAGCCTTCGGTGCATTCCGGGCTTTCGTCCGCCGGGACTTCGGCGTGGATGCGCGCCGCCAGCGACAGGGCGTTCACCATCACGCTTTTTGCCGTGCCGGGGTGGACGTTATTCCCGACGATTTTGATGGTCACGGAGGCGGCGTTGAAGTTCTCGCTTTCCAGTTCGCCCACGCCGCCGCCGTCCACGGTGTAGGCCCATTCGGCGTTAAAGGCTTCGACGTCGAAGAAGTGTGCGCCCTTCCCGACTTCCTCGTCCGGGGTGAAGGCCACGCGGATATCGCCGTGCGGCACGTTTTTGCCTTTTAATACCGCCAGCGCGGTCATGATTTCCGCCACGCCCGCTTTGTCGTCCGCGCCCAGCAGGGTTTTGCCGTCGGTGGTGATCAGCGTCTGGCCCATCAACTGGTGCAGCACCGGGAACATCACCGGAGAAAGAATTTCGTCCCCAATGCCCAGGGCAATATCGCCCCCGCGGTAGTTTTCCACTATCTGCGGGTTCACGTTCTTGCCGGTAAAGTCCGGCGCGGTGTCAACGTGGGAGATAAAGCCAATGGCCGGGACGGCGTGTCCTACGTTCGACGGCAGCGTGCCCATCACCGTGCCGTGGTCGCTGAGCGTGACGTCCAGCAGCCCCATCTGCTCCAGCTGCTCTTTTAACAGGCGCAGGAGCTTCCATTGCCCTTCGGTGCTCGGCACCTGCTTAACGCCGGGTTTGGATTGTGTATCCAGAGAGACATACTGCAAAAAGCGCTCAAGTAATTTATCCATTTAGCCACCCTCGTTTTTAGTGACATCAATTATCAATAAGCCGCAGAAGGCAAATATTGCGTCAGGTCACTTTTAGTCGGTAACGGAAAAAAATAGTTTTTACAGCACGTGACAAAGCCTCCGTTAAACTTACTCTTAACCGTAGACGATAACGGCCAGGCTTTGTGGCCATCGGGATTGGCGATCCCTCTGCTTTGCCGTAGAATGCCTGCCCTTACTCAATGTGCCAAGACCCAAGGTGGTTCATCACAAACCCCGTATCCGCCGCTTCGGATACGTCATTTATGGGACAGCGTAAAAAATTGAATAAACAGCCACGTTCGCACGCCATGCTGGTTAACCTGGCAGGTGTCGCCAAGAGCTTTGATGGTAAATCTGTAATTTCTGACTTCTCCCTCACCATTAATCATGGTGAATTCCTGACGCTGCTCGGCCCTTCCGGCTGCGGCAAAACCACCGTACTGCGCCTTATTGCCGGACTCGAAAACGTCGATGCCGGGCACATCACGCTCGATAATCAGGACATCACCCACGTGCCTGCCGAGCACCGCCACGTGAATACCGTGTTCCAGAGCTACGCCCTGTTTCCGCACATGACGGTGTTTGAAAACGTCGCCTTTGGACTGCGGATGCAGAAAACGCCGGCGGCAGAAATCACGCCGCGCGTGACCGAAGCGCTGAAAATGGTGCAGCTGGAAGAGTTCGCCCAGCGCAAGCCAAACCAGCTTTCCGGCGGCCAGCAGCAGCGCGTGGCGATTGCTCGCGCGGTGGTCAACAAGCCTCGCCTGCTGCTGCTCGATGAGTCGCTGTCGGCGCTGGACTACAAGCTGCGCAAGCAGATGCAGAACGAGCTGAAAGCCCTGCAGCGCAAGCTCGGCATTACGTTTGTGTTCGTCACGCACGATCAGGAAGAAGCCCTCACCATGTCCGACCGCATCGTGGTGATGCGCGACGGCAGGATTGAGCAAGACGGCACGCCGCGAGAAATTTACGAAGAGCCAAAGAACCTGTTTGTGGCGAGCTTTATCGGCGAGATCAACATCTTCGACGCGACGGTTATCGAGCGCATCGACAACCAGCGCGTGCTGGCCAACGTCGAAGGCCGCGAGTGTCATATCTTCGTCAGCAAGCCGGTTACCGCCGGGCAAAGCCTGAAGGTGCTGCTGCGCCCGGAAGATTTGCGCGTGGAAGAGGTCAACGACGCCCGCGAAGTGGACGGGCTGATTGGCTACATTCGCGAGCGCAACTATAAAGGCATGACGCTGGAGTCCACCGTCGAGCTGGAAAACGGCAAGATGGTGATGGTCAGCGAGTTCTTTAACGAAGACGACCCGGACTTCGACCATACGCTTGATCAAAAAATGGCGGTGACCTGGGTAGAAAGCTGGGAGGTTGTGCTGGCAGATGAAACGCTCGCGTAAATTCCAGAATGGGGTAATTGCCACCGTGGTGGGCTGGCTGCTGCTGTTTGTCTTCCTGCCCAACCTGATGATCATCGTCACCAGCTTCCTGACTCGCGATAACGACAACTTCGTGAGCCTGGTATTTACGCTGGATAACTATACCCGGCTGGCCGACCCGCTGTACGCCGAGGTGCTGCTGCACTCGCTGAACATGGCGGCGATAGCCACGCTGGCCAGCCTGGTGCTCGGCTACCCTTTTGCCTGGTTTCTGGCGCGGCTGCCGGCAAAGGTGCGCCCGCTGCTGCTGTTCCTGCTGATTGTGCCGTTCTGGACCAATTCGCTGATCCGCATTTACGGGCTGAAGATTTTCCTCAGCACTAAAGGCTATCTCAACGAGTTCCTGCTCTGGCTGGGACTGATCGACACGCCGATCCGCATCATGTTCACCCCGAGCGCGGTGATTATCGGCCTGGTCTATATCCTGCTGCCGTTTATGGTGATGCCGCTTTACTCCAGCATTGAGAAGCTGGATAAGCCGCTGCTTGAGGCGGCGCGGGATCTCGGGGCCAGCAAGTTGCAAACCTTTATCCGCATTATTCTGCCGCTGACCATGCCGGGGATTGTCGCCGGCTGCCTGCTGGTGATGCTGCCGGCGATGGGGCTGTTCTACGTGTCGGATTTGATGGGCGGCGCGAAGAACCTGCTGATCGGCAACGTGATTAAGAGCCAGTTCCTCAACATTCGCGACTGGCCGTTTGGCGCGGCGACGAGCATTACGCTGACGCTGGTGATGGGCCTGATGCTGCTGGTGTACTGGCGCGCGGCGCGCCTGCTGAACAAAAAGGTGGAACTGGAATGATCGGACGCCTGCTTCGCGGCGGCTTTATGTCCGCCATTTACGCTTTTTTGTATATTCCGATCGTTATCCTGATCGTGAATTCGTTCAACAGCTCGCGCTTCGGCATCAACTGGCAGGGCTTTACCACCAACTGGTACAGCCTGCTGATGAATAACGACAGCCTGCTGCAGGCCGCAAAGCATTCGCTGACCATGGCGGTGTTTTCCGCCAGCGCCGCCACGCTTATCGGCTCGCTTACCGCCGTGGCGCTGTACCGCTACCGCTTTCGCGGCAAGCCGTTCGTCAGCGGGATGCTGTTTGTGGTGATGATGTCCCCGGACATCGTGATGGCTATCTCGCTGCTGGTGCTGTTTATGCTGCTGGGGGTTTCCCTCGGCTTCTGGTCGCTGCTGTTTTCCCACATCACCTTCTGCCTGCCGTTTGTGGTGGTCACCGTCTATTCCCGCCTGAAAGGGTTCGACGTGAAGATGCTGGAAGCGGCGCGTGACCTCGGCGCCAGCGAGCTCACCATTCTGCGCAAGATTATCCTGCCGCTGGCGATGCCTGCCGTGGCGGCGGGCTGGCTGCTAAGCTTTACCCTGTCGATGGACGATGTGGTGGTATCTTCGTTCGTGACCGGGCCGAGCTACGAGATCCTGCCGCTAAAAATTTACTCGATGGTCAAGGTCGGCGTTTCGCCGGAAGTGAACGCCCTGGCCACCATTCTGCTGTTACTTTCGCTGGGGCTGGTGATCGCCAGCCAGCTGATTCTTCGTGATAAAACTCAACCTCAGGGGACGTTAAAATGAAAAAATGGCCACGCCACCTGCTTGCTGCGGGCGCTCTGGCGCTCAGCCTCGGCGCCGCTCATGCCGACGACAGCAAGACGCTTTATTTCTATAACTGGACCGAGTACGTGCCGCCGGGCCTGCTCGAGCAGTTCACCAAAGAGACCGGCATCAAGGTGATTTATTCGACCTACGAGTCGAACGAAACCATGTACGCCAAGCTCAAGACCTACAAAGACGGCGCGTACGACCTCGTTGTGCCCTCCACCTACTTTGTGGCGAAGATGCGCAAAGAAGGCATGATCCAGAAGATCGACAAGAGCCAGCTCAGCAACTTTAAAAATCTCGACCCTGACATGCTGAACAAGCCGTTCGATCCGAACAACGACTACTCCATCCCGTATATCTGGGGCGCTACTGCGATTGGCGTGAACAGCGAAGCCATCGATCCGAAGAGCATCACCAGCTGGGCCGACCTGTGGAAGCCGGAGTACAAGCAAAGCCTGCTGCTGACCGACGACGCACGCGAAGTGTTTCAGGTAGCGCTGCGCAAGCTTGACCTGTCCGGCAACACGACCGATCCGAAAGAGATTGAGGCCGCTTACCACGAGCTGCAAAAGCTGATGCCCAACGTGGCGGCGTTCAACTCCGACAACCCGGCCAACCCGTATATGGAAGGCGAGGTAAACCTCGGCATGGTGTGGAACGGCTCAGCGTACGTGGCCCGCCAGGCCGGCACGCCGCTGGAGATCGTCTGGCCGAAGGAAGGCGGGATTTTCTGGATGGATAACCTGTCGATTCCGGCCAACGCGAAGAACGTCGACGGTGCGCTGAAGCTGATTAACTTCCTGCTGCGCCCGGACGTGGCGAAACAGGTCGCAGAAACCATCGGTTACCCGACGCCAAACCTCGAAGCCCGCAAGCTGCTGCCGAAGAACGTGGCGGAGGATAAATCGCTGTACCCGGATGCGGAAGTGATTAAGGCCGGAGAGTGGCAGAACGACGTGGGTGACGCGAGCGCGCTGTATGAGTCTTATTATCAGCGGTTGAAGGCAGGGCGATAGGGTTTTTCCTTTTTCAGGAGAGGAGTCGTCACTTAGTCAGAAATACTCACGATTATGCACGGCTGCGAATATTCCGTTCACTTCCAATCCTGTTTCATATGTTGCCACCGAACCGGTGAACGTCTCGGGGGAATCACCGTCATTCCCCCGAGACCCCGGACTCCCGGCCAAATAAATCGACCGCTAAAGCGGCAGACCTCCGTTTTATCTCCCAGTCCTGGGTCAGCTGAGATGCGTTCCCGACGCTCTCAGCCTCCGGCCGTTCCCGACGTCCGGACCCTGGCCAGTCGGAGAGAAAACGGAGGCGATTTAAGCCGGAACCGTGCCTCGCTTTTCACCCGCAGCTACTCGAAACGTTAAAGTTGCTGCAGGCCCCAAAGCCACGACCTTGTTCCCGGCTCTCATCGCCCCCGGTTATGACCCAACTCAGGCGGGGTTGAGCTGCCGGGAGCAGCGAAAGAGAGCGATCGTCGGGAACGAATCGCGAACGACCCCGAATGTTTGGGTGATAGCCGGTGGGTTTACCGCT
>NZ_DASYBS010000163.1:0-27177 GCF_036500665.1 Cedecea sp. | reverse complement strand
TGTGAGTCGTATTCGTTCTGACTCTCCAGAACCATACGGATGGCCCGCTGGCGGACCTCAGGGGAAAAACGCGTATTTTTAGTCATCCTGTTTGCCTCTTTCTCAAGGAGTTTAGTCTCCAGGATTTCCGGGGCGGTTCAGAGAGAGATAAAATGCATTAGCCGGGCTTTCTTTTAAGGCGATCAACCGGATGGGTTTCGCCGAAGCGCTGGCCTGTGCCTTCAGGCCTTTTATCACCATGCTTCCGATTCCTTTCCCCTGAAATTGGTTTTTAATATAGAAGTGATCCAGATAGAAATATTCAGGGTAGGTTCTGAGCACATAGAAACCCGCAATTTCATCCCCCAGGGAAAGGATGAAGGTATCATTTTCTTCAAACGTAGAAAGAAAACGATCTCGCGCTCTGACGGGATCAAACCTGTTCAGCGCTTCCAGGCTGGCCAGCATTGATTCAACGCGTATATCAGCCAGCATCTGTGCATCGCCGGGGGAAGCGGAGTAAACATTCAGATCTGTTAGCGGCAAATTAACCAAGAATGCACCTGTTTTTATCAATGATTAACAAGGGCCGAAGAGAAGAAATAATAAGCGAATAAAAGATATTTTCCCCCTACCATTTTTTGGGAGCCGCATTCCATTTATCCGACCCTTTTCCCAGCCAATCCCTACCGAGCGGTATAATACCCGCATGAAGTAAGCAGTTTTCAGCAGTAAGAGTAGAAGTAAAGAACAGAAGAAAAGAACCAAAAGAAGCGCGATTAAGGCAGGCGGCAACCCGCCCTAACCGCTAATCACAACCAACTAAACGAGCGAGAGTTGATTATGACTAACGAGCATAGTAAGCCAGAGAAGCACATCCCCACAACAACAAGGGCTTATACTGTGGGCTACATTCGAGATTCGAAAAAACTCCAGCCCTCACCCGCCATAACGTTAAATGGGTTCTGGCTTGCGGAAGCGGGTTTTGATACGGGCACAAGCGTGGAGGTGCGGGTTCTGCCGGGCTGCCTGATATTAACGGCCAAAGAGCCGCAGCCGCCGGTGGAAGAGCCGGAGATCATGCAAACGCTGCGCAAGGTGTGTCAGCTTTCCGCCCGCAGGCAGAAGCAGGTCAAAGCGTTTATCGAGGACGTTATCGCGCCGAAGCCGCGGGGAGTCTAGCGGATGACGCCAACCCCGGTTTCATCCCGGGGTTTATCGTCGGGTATAAGCCAAAGCATAAAGCGGGTTGCCCGTGCGGAGAAAGCTTCAGGCCCCATAGCGGTTCCCATCGTGAGCCACCTGCCTGCGCCACACGCCCGGCGCAATACCGTACTGGCGCTTGAAGCTGCGGTTGAAAGACTGCTGCGAGTCAAAGCCCAGGGAGATCGCCACGTTCAGGATCGGCTCTTCGGTGCGGCTCAGGCGCTCGGCGGATTTCTTCAGCTTTTGCGCGCGAATGTACTCGCCCAGGTTGTAGCCGGTGTGCTGCTTGAAGATCCGCTGCAGGTGCCACTTCGAGTACCCTGCCCGCTCGGAAACGGTGTTGATGTCGAGGCGGCTGTCGAGGTGGTTATCAATCCAGCCGAGTAAATCATGCATGAAGGCATCGGTGCTCATTGTCTCTCTCCCCTGCGGGTTTGTTAAAAGCATCTTTATCAGTTGCATTTAAAGTTGACCTGCTTTTACCAAAATTGCAAGTTTTATTGTTACATTAAATCCTCGTTACAAATGGGCCTTTTCGCAAAGGCTCAAATAGCACATAAAGTGCAACAATTATTCTTGCACTTAGTTCTACGCCTTCCTACAATCGCCGCGATACTGTATTCGTAATTGATACACATTTTGTGCCGATGAGCGACACAAATGGCCTCAGGTCAGCCCGGACAAAGGAAGTGGCGCGGCACCCTCCGCTGCGTCTTGCCCGGCCGACTTCAACTATCGGAATAAGAATAATGAGCCTGCAAAAACATTGGGTTAGCCTTCATCTGCGCGTGTTGGGGCCGGTACTGCTTGCCGCGCTGCTCGCCGGATGCGACCGGGGAGTCGCACAAAACGCCGTGCCGCAGGCACCTGCCGTCAGCGTCGCCGACGTGGTGGTGAAACCCGTCAGCCAGTGGGATAGTTTTAACGGCCGCATCGAGGCGGTGGAAAGCGTTCAGCTCCGCCCCCGCGTCTCCGGCTACATCGACAAAGTGAACTACACCGACGGCCAGGAAGTGAAGAAAGGTGAAGTCCTGTTCACCATCGACGACAGAACCTACCGCGCCGCGCTGGAACAGGCGCAGGCGGCGTTGATGAGAGCCAAAACCCAGGCCAGCCTCGCCCGCAGCGAAGCCAGCCGCACCGACAAGCTGATCGGCACCAACGTCATTTCCCGCGAAGAGTGGGAACAACGCCGCTCCGCAGCCACCCAGGCCGACGCCGATATTCGTGCGGCCCAGGCGGCGGTTGATGCGGCCCAGCTTAACCTCGACTTCACCAAAGTCACCGCCCCGATCGACGGCCGCGCCAGCCGCGCGCTGATCACCAGCGGTAACCTGGTCACGGCGGGCGACAGCGCCAGCGTGCTCACCACCGTGGTGTCTCAGAAGACGGTTTATGCCTACTTCGACGTGGATGAATCCACCTACCTGCACTACCAGAACCTCGCCCGCACCGGCCAGGGCGCATCCAGCGACCATAAGGCGCTGCCGGTAGAAATTGGCCTGTCCGGGGAAGAAGGCTACCCGCACCAGGGCAAAGTGGATTTCCTCGACAACCAGCTCACCGCCAGCACCGGCACCATCCGCATGCGTGCCCTGCTGGATAACGCCCAGCGTCAGTTCACGCCGGGGCTGTTCGCCCGCGTTCGCCTGCCGGGCAGCGCGGAGTTCCAGGCCCTGCTGATCAACGACAAAGCGGTGCTGACCGACCAGGACAGAAAATACGTTTACATCGTGGATAAAGACGGCAAGGCACAGCGCCGCGACATCACGCCGGGCCGCCTGGCTTCCGGGCTGCGCATCGTGCAGCAGGGGCTGAACCCTGGCGATAAAGTCATCGTCGACGGGCTGCAAAAAGTGTTTATGCCGGGCATGCCGGTGAACGCCAAACCTGTCGCAATGGCCGCCACCAGCGCTGCCGTTAACTGATCCCTTACCAGAGAATCCGACGCATGGACTTTTCCCGCTTTTTTATCGACAGGCCGATTTTTGCCGCGGTGCTGTCGATTCTGATTTTTATTACGGGGCTTATCGCGATCCCGCTGCTGCCGATCAGTGAATACCCGGACGTCGTGCCGCCAAGCGTGCAGGTCCGGGCAGAATACCCTGGCGCCAACCCGAAAGTGATCGCTGAAACCGTGGCGACGCCGCTGGAAGAAGCGATCAACGGCGTCGAAAACATGATGTACATGAAATCGGTCGCCGGTTCCGACGGCGTGCTGGTGACGACCGTGACCTTCCGTCCTGGCACCGACCCGGATCAGGCGCAGGTCCAGGTGCAGAACCGCGTTTCCCAGGCCGAAGCTCGCCTGCCGGAAGACGTTCGCCGCCTCGGCATCACCACCCAGAAACAGTCGCCAACGCTCACCCTGGTGGTGCATCTGTTCTCGCCGAACGGCAAGTACGACTCGCTGTATATGCGTAACTACGCCACCTTGAAAGTGAAGGACGAACTCGCGCGCCTGCCGGGCGTCGGGCAGATCCAGATTTTCGGCTCCGGCGAATACGCCATGCGCGTGTGGTTAGATCCCAACAAAGTGGCGGCACGTGGCCTGACGGCTTCTGACGTGGTCACGGCGATGCAGGAACAGAACGTGCAGGTCTCTGCCGGTCAGCTCGGGGCTGAGCCGCTGCCAAAAGCGAGCGATTTCCTGATCTCGATTAACGCCCAGGGCCGCCTGCACAGCGAAGAAGAGTTCGGCAACATCATCCTGAAAACCTCGCCGGACGGCTCGCTGGTTCGCCTGCGCGACGTGGCGCGTATCGAGCTGGGTTCCGGCAGTTATGCCCTGCGCTCCCAGCTGAACAACAAAGATGCGGTCGGGATCGGTATCTTCCAGGCGCCTGGCGCCAACGCTATCGATCTGTCTAACGCCGTACGCGCCAAGATGGCCGAGCTGTCCACGCGCTTCCCGGAAGACATGAAGTGGGCGGCACCTTACGACCCAACGGTCTTCGTGCGCGACTCCATCCGGGCGGTGGTGCAAACCCTGCTGGAAGCCGTAGTGCTGGTTGTAATGGTCGTTATTTTGTTCCTGCAAACCTGGCGCGCGTCGATTATCCCGCTGATTGCCGTCCCGGTTTCGGTGGTGGGGACGTTCAGCATTCTTTACCTGCTTGGCTTCTCGCTGAACACGCTGAGTTTGTTCGGGCTAGTGCTCGCCATCGGCATCGTGGTGGATGACGCCATCGTGGTGGTGGAGAACGTCGAGCGTAACATTGAGGAAGGGCTTGCCCCGCTGCAGGCGGCGCATCAGGCCATGCGCGAGGTGTCCGGGCCGATTATCGCTATCGCCCTGGTGCTGTGCGCGGTGTTCGTGCCGATGGCGTTCCTTTCCGGCGTGACCGGGCAGTTCTACAAGCAGTTCGCGGTGACCATCGCCATTTCGACGGTGATCTCGGCGATTAACTCCCTGACGCTCTCCCCTGCGCTGGCGGCGCTGCTGCTGAAGCCGCACGGCGCGCCGAAGGACATGCCGACCCGGCTGATCGACCGCCTGTTCGGCTGGCTGTTCCGGCCGTTCAACCGCTTCTTCCACCGCAGTTCGGAAGGTTATCAGGGGCTGGTCGGCAAAACGCTTGGCCGCCGTGGCGCCGTGTTCGCGGTGTACGTGCTGCTGCTTTGCGCCGCCGGGGTGATGTTCAAAACCGTACCGGGCGGGTTTATTCCTACTCAGGATAAGCTCTACCTGATCGGCGGCGTGAAGATGCCGGAAGGCTCCTCGCTGGAGCGCACCGACGCGGTGATCCGCAAGATGAGCGAAATCGGCATGAACACCGAGGGAGTGGATTATGCGGTGGCGTTCCCCGGCCTCAACGCGCTGCAGTTCACCAACACGCCGAATACCGGCACGGTGTTCTTCGGCCTGAAGCCGTTCGGCGAGCGGAAACATACCGCCGCGCAAATTAACGCCGAGATCAACGCTAAAATCTCGCAAATCCAGGAAGGCTTTGGCTTCTCGATCCTGCCGCCGCCAATTCTGGGGCTGGGCCAGGGATCCGGCTACTCGCTGTATATTCAGGACCGGGCGGGCTTAGGCTACGGGGCGCTGCAGACCGCGGTGAACACCATGTCTGGCGCGATCATGCAAACGCCGGGGATGCACTTCCCGATCTCCACCTACCAGGCGAACGTCCCGCAGCTGGATGTGCAGGTCGATCGCGACAAAGCCAAAGCGCAGGGCGTGTCGCTGACCGACCTGTTCGGCACGCTGCAGACCTATTTAGGGTCGTCCTACGTGAACGACTTTAACGAGTTTGGCCGCACCTGGCGCGTGATGGCCCAAGCCGACGGGCAATTCCGCGACAGTATCGAAGACATCGGGAACCTGCGTACCCGCAACAATCAGGGCGAAATGGTGCCGATCGGCAGTATGGTGAAAATCACCACTACCTACGGGCCGGACCCGGTGATCCGCTACAACGGCTATCCGGCGGCGGATCTCATCGGGGATGCGGACCCACGAGTGCTCTCTTCCGCTCAGGCGATGACAAAACTGGCCGCGATGTCTGGCCAGGTGCTGCCGAACGGGATGAACATCGAATGGACGGATCTGAGCTACCAGCAGGCAACCCAGGGCAATACGGCGATGATCGTCTTCCCGGTGGCGGTGCTGCTGGCGTTCCTGGTGCTCGCCGCGCTGTATGAAAGCTGGACCCTGCCGCTGGCGGTGATCCTGATTGTGCCGATGACCATGCTGTCCGCGCTGTTCGGCGTCTGGCTGACCGGCGGCGACAACAACGTGTTCGTGCAGGTCGGGCTAGTGGTGCTGATGGGCCTGGCCTGTAAGAACGCCATCCTGATCGTCGAGTTCGCCCGCGAGCTGGAGATGCAGGGCAAAGGCATTATGGAATCTGCGCTGGAGGCCTGCCGCCTGCGTCTGCGCCCGATCATCATGACCTCCATCGCCTTTATCGCCGGGACTATCCCGCTGATCCTGGGCCACGGTGCAGGCGCAGAAGTGCGCGGCGTGACCGGGGTGACGGTGTTCTCGGGCATGTTAGGGGTGACGCTGTTTGGTCTGTTCCTGACGCCGGTGTTCTACGTCACGCTGCGTAAGCTTGTTACGCGCGGCAAAACACAGGCCAAAACTATCGAGGCGTGAAACGAATAAAACGGGCGGTGCATGACCGCCCGATATACTCGTCATACTTCAAGCCGCAGGTGCGTTAGCTGCACCCGCTCACCTCAGTCACATAGTTAGCTATGCTCCTGAGGATTCCCGGCCTTGCCGCCTTCCTGCAACTCGAATTATCTAGAGTATCTACAATAAAAAAAACCGCCTTTCAAAGAGGCGGTTTTTTTATTTCTACGGAAGGTGATTACGGGGCTTAGTGGCCTTTTTTGTACAGCGCCTCAAGCTCGGGCACCGGCTGGCAGCCGCTGGTATCGCTCTTTTTCACTTTCTCTAACGCACTTGCCACGGTATGGCGAGCCAGCACCGCCAGAGACGCCTCTTCGGCTTCTTCTGCAACCGTTTTGAAGTACCAGCAGGCGTTAGCGCTGACCACGCAGCGGGCAGGCACGTCCGGGCGGGACGCCCAAATCTTTTTGTCTTCGATAACCGAAAGGTAAATATCTCGCAGGGTTATCTCTTCGGCCGGGCGGCCAAGATGAATGGAACCGTTGCGCCCCAGCGTCGAGACAATAATGCCGTCACGCGTGAGGGGAACCATCAGTTTACGGATAAAGCTCGGGTTAGCTTCCAGGCCATAGGCCAGGATGGCGCTGGTCGAGCGTTCACCCATTTGCTCCGCCATCGCTACGCTGAGAACCATCTGCAAAGCTGTCGGGAAGCGGTAATCTAACATTTCATTTTCCTGGGTCGCGGTGAATCTTGTTCTTTTTGGCACCGCTAGGTGAATAATCAATGAGCAACAATATAACAAATGTAGCGTTTTTTTTGAAGCAATCTGAGCTTTAGCTGGGAGCCAGCTCAAAATAACCGAAAGCTCAGTTTTAATAAGTTACGGGACTAAACTATTCAAAAAAAATTCTGGCAGGGCGGTAAATTAATTCAAGCGTTTGCCATACTGAATAATAAGTCATGTCACAGAAGATCAAATAGATCGCTTATTGATGCTCAAATAATTTCTCAATCGAGCGGGTCGGATAAAAAAGCGAATTGCTGTTTTTTCCCACCAGCGGAATAAACCCTAATTTTTGATAAAAGCGCTTCGCATTGTCGTTAATGGCATCGACAAAAATCCCATGAACGCCCACCGCTTGCGAAGCTAAATAAACCACCTTCATCGCATGCGCCACAAGCGTTGAACCCCATTCCTGGCCCTGCAGATCTTTGTGGATCGCCAGCCGCCCCAGCGTTACGCTGGGGACATTGGCATAAGGGATTTTTCGCTTCTGGGTGTTTGACGGCAGCGCCTCTTTTTCAAAGCAGCTGCCGGACAAAGTGTAGTAACCCAGCACTTTGGGATTGGCGTCCTTTGTCACAAGAAGATAGCCGCGTAAAAAGCGGCCATTATGCTGCCGGACAAAATGATCGGTGAGAAACGCATTCAGAGAAGCTTCACCGCAGTCGAAGCCGCGAAAATCATACGCAGTTTGTTCTGAAAATAATTCAATCATCAGGTCTGCCACGGCTCACTCCATGTCTTTCAGACGCCTTGCTGCACGTTTTAGCCTGTCATCCGGTTCAGGCGGGTTGCTGATAGCATCCATCACAAGGTTCCACGATGCTTCACTGAGCACCAGACGGCGATGTCGTTCGATCACTTCCGCAGCGCGTTCCAACGCACAGGCAACCATAAACTGAGTGATCGTCTGGTTAGACATGGCCGCAGCCTCTTCGATCATGCTTTTGTCGTCGTCGCTTAATCTAAGATCGATACGCTGTTTTTTTAAAGCTGGCATCCTGTATTTACTCCCGTACTGCCGCAGGTGTCAGCAGTACGATAAAATCAATGAACAACTTAAGGCTAGCCACTTAAATATGTACGGAAACATTCCGTACAATGACGATATGCTCATTGGCGCAAATTTTCAACAAATAATCTCGACCGTCCTCAAATCCTGCCAGATCGTCGCACCTAAAAATCCCGTTATAACGGCCCCACCTTCCCGCAACGGGCCTATACTTATCGGCGACACTTTTCCGCACGTTCTGTTCTGCATGCACCGATTTATGCGAGATAACGCTATGGAATTAAAGGATTATTACGCCATCATGGGCGTGAAACCGACGGACGAACTCAAAACCATCAAAACCGCTTACCGCCGCCTGGCGCGCAAATATCACCCCGACGTCAGCAAAGAGCCCGACGCAGAAGCCCGCTTTAAAGAAGTGGCTGAAGCCTGGGAAGTGCTGAGCGACGAGCAGCGCCGCGCCGAATACGACCAGATGTGGCAGCATCGCAATGACCCACAGTTTAATCAGCAGTCCCGCCAGGGCGGCGAACAGAGCTACAGCGCCCAGGACTTCGACGATATCTTCTCCTCTATGTTCGGCCAGCAATCCCGCCAGTCGCGCAGGCCGCAGGCCGCCCGCGGGCATGATTTAGAAATCGAAGTCGCGGTATTCCTCGAAGAAACCCTCGCTGAACATAGCCGCACCATCAGCTACGCGCTACCGGTGTACAACGTGTTTGGCATCGTCGAGCGGGAAATCCCTAAAACGTTGAACGTGAAAATCCCGGCGGGCGTCGGTGACGGGCAGCGCATCCGCCTAAAAGGCCAGGGTACGCCCGGTGAAAACGGCGGGCCAAATGGCGACCTGTGGCTGGTTATCCACATTGCTCCTCATCCGTTGTTCGATATAGTCGGCCACAACCTGGAAGTCGTGGTGCCGCTCGCGCCGTGGGAGGCCGCGCTGGGTGCGAAGGTCGAAGTACCAACGCTCAAAGACAGCATTCTGATGACCATTCCGGCTGGCAGCCAGGCCGGGCAGAAGTTGCGCATCAAGGGCAAAGGGCTTGTCAGCAAACAGCACACCGGCGACCTGTTCGCGGTAATTAAAATCGTGATGCCACCTAAGCCGGACGAAAATACCGCCGCTCTCTGGCAACAGCTGGCAGACGCCCAGTCGGTATTCAACCCACGTAAGGACTGGGGGAAAAATAATGGCTAACGTCACCGCCACTTTTACCATCACCGAATTCTGTCTGCATATCGGCATTCAGGAGGATGAACTCAATGAAATCGTCGGGCTGGGCGTCGTCGAGCCCTACGATTTTGACATCAAGCCGTGGCAGTTTGACGACCATGCGATTAACGTGGCGCAGCGTGCGTTACGGCTAAGACGAGAGCTGGCGCTGGACTGGCCGGGCATCGCCGTGGCCCTCACGCTGCTGGAAGAGAATGAACGTCTGCGTCAGGAGAATCGCCTGCTCATGCAGCGAATCGGGCGCTTTATTCGCCATCCATAAACGTGGCTTGCGGTGGAATATTCAGCAGAATATATCTCTTAACCGGGAATATCCTGATTCATTTAGGATAATTACCTAAGGCATCCCCCGCTTCGCTGTGCCAGGCTTATACACGGTCATAAGGACTGATAACGTTTGTTGAGGATATTATGAAAAAAACGATCATCGCTTTATCTGCAATTCTGCTGGCTGCCCCTGTTTTTGCCGCGACCACTACACACGCAACAGATGAGACCGTCGCCGCGGCGCACGAAGGCGCTAACACCGCCAAAGAGAAACTGCACCAGGCAGAGAACAAAGGTGAAGAGCTGAAGCTCAAGTCTAAACATGCCGCTGAAGGTAAGAGCGACAGCACGGGCAGCAAGATAAGCGAAGGCTCCCAGAAGGCCTGGCACAAAACCAAAGAAGGCACCGAGAAGGGTTGGGACGCAACCAAAGAAGGCGCTGAAAAAGGCTGGGATAAGACCAAAGAAGGCGCGTCTGACCTGAAGAAAAAAGTCAGCGAATAATTCGCTTCCTGCCTGAAAAAGCCGCGTTAGCGGCTTTTTTTTATGCCCGCGGCCCTGGCCTTATGTCATAAGAAAATCGAATACGGCCCGTTCTGAACCCTCGCTATACTTTGAAAAAAACTCATTGCCAGGGATTTCAATGTTTAGCATAACCTCCGTTTCTCCCTCTTCACCTGCCCTGCAGGCGCTGGTTACCGAGCTAGATGCATTCCAGGAGCAGCTCTATCCGGCCGAAAGCAACCACTGCATCGAATTGACGGCCGTTGCTGAAGACAAAATTAGCTGTCTGCTCGTCCATAACCAACAGGCCGAAGCCGTCGGCTGCGGCGCGATTCTTTTACAGGATAACGGCGAAGCGGAGCTTAAACGGATTTTCATCAGGCCATCTTACCGGGGCTTTAAACTTGGCGAGAAGATTGTTAGCGAGCTGGAGGCGGTGGCGCGCCAGGCCGGCTGTAGTACATTGCGGCTGGAAACCGGTATCCACCAGCAGCCAGCCATCAGGCTTTACCAGAACTGCGGCTACACAATATGTGAAGCCTTTTCTCCCTATCAGCCCGACCCGCTTAGCGTTTTTATGGTGAAGCGCCTATAACGCTCGTCAGCCGCCGAGAAAGAATGCTTTCACATGACGTGAAAGCATTACCGGCTAAACGTCAGGTATGCAGGGTTACGCTCTCGTCCACGCTCTGACGCCACATGCGTACATTGCCCGAAGGTGCATTCGGATCGGCATAGCCGAAGGAAATACCAAACAGCAGACGATATTCGTCAGACACCCCCAGGATCCTACGCGTCTCATCGGCGTGGAAGCCGAGAAGCGTTTGGGGAATGCCGGCAAAGCCGCGTGCGGTGAGCGACAGCAGGAAGCTCTGGCCATACATCCCAATGTCTGATGCCACGCGGACGTTATCCCCAAAGGACGGCATAAACAGAAACGCGACGTGCGGTGCGCCGAAAAAATGATAATTACGCAGATAAGCTTCCCGACGTCTCTCTTTATCCTCACGAGCAATGCCCAACGCGTCATAGTAAATCTTCGCCTGTCGCTGACTGCGGTCGTAGTAGTCCCCGTGGAAATCGTCGTAGCTGAATGAAAAGTCCGGGGTCGCATTGCCTGCACTGTCGTTCTCTATCATCATCTTTTGCAGCGCGTCTTTGGTGGCGCCAGAGGCAATATGCACGTTCCATGGCTGGGTGTTGCAGTTAGACGGCGAATATTGCGCATCCTGCAAAACGGCGCGAATTTGCGCGTCGGTCAGCGGTGTTGGCAGAAACGCGCGTGATGAAAAACGCTGGCGAACCGCCTCATCAAAAGCCAGAACCTGGTTGCTCATACTATCCTCTCTGTTTATTGCCCGGCCCGGTGCCGGGAAGATCTGCTGCGAAGGATGTTAGCGCTGCCGGACATAGCAAAAAACCGTATAATTCCGCAAAGACCTTTGCGGAAATTGCATAAATGAAAGATCTGAGCCAGATAAATGCCCGCTCGATGCGCCTCTTCCTTGCGGTCATTGGTGAAGGCAGTTTTTCCGAAGTGGCCCGCCAGGAAAATCTCTCGCCCTCGTCCGTTTCACGCACCGTTTTCCAGCTCGAGCAATCTCTGGAAACGCAGCTGCTTTATCGCAATACGCGGGCCGTTGCCGCAACCGATGCAGGAAATATCTACGCCGCAGCGTTCAGAGAGATGCTGCTCCAGCTTGAGCAGGCGCAGAACCAGATAGGCGAGCGCCGTCAGGCGCCCGGCGGCGTATTGCGTTTCAACGCCCCGATATCTTTCGGGCTACGTCATATCGCGCCCTGGGTGGCCGAATTCAGCGAGCGCTACCCGGCATTGAGGCTGGAACTTAATCTTACCGACAACTACATCGATCCGCTGGCGGACGGCACGGACCTGCTGTTGCGTATCGCCCCGATGCAGGACAGCTCGCTACACGGGCGATTTATTACCCGCCAAAGCGCTTATCTGGTTGCCAGCCCGGCCTACCTCACGCGCTACGGTTATCCGCAAACACCGGAAGATTTGCATCGCCACAGGCTGCTGGCCTACCGTGGACTGATGGGCCTCCAGCGCTGGTACTTCACAAAAGGCGAAGAGAAGCAGCAGCTGATGCCGGAGCCTAAAATCGTCTCCTGCAATGCCGAGCTGCTGGTTAAAGCGGCTGAAGAGGGGGCAGGGATTGTGCTGTTCCCGGACTGGCAGATAAGCGACGCGCTACGGGCAAAACGCCTGCTCCCGCTGATGACCGATTACACCGCGTCCTACAGCGCCACCGATCATTCACTCTATATGCTATACCCCGGGGGACACTTTCCCTCGTTGAACACCCGCACCGCGATCGATTTCTTTATGGCGAAATTCGGCTCACCGCCTTACTGGCAGAACGTTTAGCGGCCCTGCCGGTAAGGCGGATGGCTAAACGTCCCACGCGAGCGGCAGGCTGTTCAAAACTTGCCCACCTCACCATTCACTCTTATAATAAGAGCAATGAATCACTACTTGCTGAACCGCAGGCCGTTATCCGGCTGTTCGCGAATCACGTTGATAAAAAATAAGGAACGCCATGCGCTCGAAAGGGTTTGAAGGGATGACCTGCTCAGTCGCTTGCGTGATGGGAGCATTAGGCGACCGCTGGGGAATGCTGATTATGCGCGACCTGTTTTTAGGGCTCGGCCGCTATGAGGACTTTCGTCGCTCCAGCGGCGTCACTAACGCCACGCTGTCCGACAGGCTGAAAGCGCTCAAGGCGCAAGGTCTGATAACCCGGCAGCGCTACCAAACTCGGCCGGATCGCCACGAATACCTGCTCACCGAAAAAGGTCGCGATATTGGTCTGGTGCTGATGAGCATGATGCAGATCGGCAGCCAGTGGAATTTGCCGGGTCTGGAAGGGCCTGCGCTTTACCTGGTGGACGGCAGCAGCGGGCACAAAGTAAAGGTGGCCCTGGTAGATACCGAGACCGGGCAGCAGGTTTCACCGCAGGATGTCATGGTGACGTTAGGGCCCGGAGCCGACGAGCTCACCCGCTGGCGATCGGCGGGTCGAATCAGAAAACCTGAACCCAGCGAAAGCGAAACCGGGCACGATCAACGTAAAACGTAGCGAGAAATGTGATGAAAATACTGGTGGTTGGAGCAGGAGCAATCGGTGGTTATTACGGCGCGAGGTTAATTCAGTCGGGCGCCGACGTGACCTTTCTCGTTCGGCCAAAGCGCGCTGAACGGCTGGCAACACTGGGGCTACGTGTGGAAAGCAGCCTGGGCGATTTTAACGCGCCGGTTAACGCTGTGATCCGAGACGATCTGCGCCCGGACTACGATCTGATCCTGCTTAGCTGTAAAACTTACGATCTGCAGACGGCGATCGCGGATATTACGCCCGCCGTCGGGCCATCCTCCGTCATTCTGCCTTTTCTCAACGGCCTTTCGGTTTACGACGAACTCGACGCCCATTTTGGCCGCGACCGGGTGCTGGGCGGCGCGGCGTATATTGCCACCACGCTTAACGCCGACGGCGAGATAAAACATATGGGTGCGGCAGATCAGGTTGTTGTCGGCGCGAGGTCAGCGGCAACGCGCGACGCCGCTAACGCTTTTTATACGTTGTTAGCCTCGTCAGCAGGCGTGCGCGTGCTGTCGGATAACATCATGCAGGCGCTGTGGAATAAGTGGGTCATGCTGGCCTCCGGGGCGCTAATGAACTGCCTGATGCGCGGCAGCATCGGCGACATTCTGGCGACGCAGGACGGAGAAGCGCTGATGAAGCAGGCGCTCTCAGAAAGCCTCAGCGTGGCCGCCGCGGAAGGCTACCCCTTGCCGCCTGAGGAAATCACCAGCATCGAAAAACGCCTGCTGGATCCACAGTCCGCCTGGGCAGCCTCGATGATGCGCGACATTGCCAGCAACGCACCTCGCCTTGAAGGTGATGCCATCGTCGGCGACATGATTACGCGCGCGGCCCGGCACGGCCTGCACGTTGCGCTTTACCGGGCGGCATATTGCCATCTTCAGGTTTACGCCCACCAGCACACGCCGGGCGTAACGGCACAGCAGCCGTTTAAATAACGAGGCTGCCGGGCGCGAGGCGATAGCGCTTATTTCTCCAGCAGGCCCAGGCGAATAAAGCTTTCGGCAGTGGCGACAATGGCCTCTTCCGGAGAGCGCGGCGCCCAGCCGAGCAGGTTCACCGCTTTCGCGTTGGTGACGTTCATGTCCACCCCCAGCAGGGTCAGCGAACCTTTCATGCCCGGATTGTTGTGCGCCGCAAGGCGCACCATCCAGTCGGGAAGCGCAAGCGTTGAGACCTTACTGGCGGCTTCAGCGAGGTGTTTTCGCAGTATTTTCGCCACCTCAACCATCAGCAGGCTTTTGCCGGCGCTGGCCAGGAAGCGCTCGCCGTTTGCTGCGGAATGCGTCATGGCCAGGATATGTAAATCAGCAACGTCACGCACATCCACAAAACAGGAGTTGATGTTCGGGTTACCTTTTTGCCCGTCCAGCATGTTTTTCACCAGCCGCGTGGAGTGAGAAAAATCAGGCCCCAATACCGGCCCCATCACCGCAACCGGGTTAACCGACGACAGCTCAAGGCCACGCCCTTCATGCTCGATAAACGCCCATGCCGCTTTTTCCGCCAGCGTTTTCGATTTCTGATAGGGCCAGACTTTACCGGACACGTCGCTCCAGTCCGTTTCATCGAACGGGCGACGGTAGCTTGCAGGATGCCCGACGCCAACGGCACCAAAGGCGGAGGTCAGTACCACGCGCTTAACGCCCGCAAAGCTCGCGGCACGGAGCACCCGGAGATTTCCCTCCACCGCGGGTTTAATCCAGTCATCGTCGGTGGCGTGGTTGCCCGAAGGCGTCGGCGAGGCGCCATGCAGCACGTAGCGGCAACCGGCAAGGGCATCGGCCCAGCCTGCATCCACCATTAAGTCGGCAACGAAAAAGGAGAGACGATCGCCTGGCTCACAGCCCCCCTCCTTCAGATTTTTGAGCACTTCCGCTTTGCGGTCGGCGGTACGTACCGTGGTGCGAACTTGATAGCCTTTCGCCAGCAGCGCGATGATGCAGTGCTGAGCAATAAATCCGGTTCCGCCGGTAACCAATACGATCTCTTGTTTCATGCTCTCGTCCTCTGTGGCCTGGCAACCAGGCAAAATGCGTTTACTTGCTGCGCAGAGTAAGGCGCGCCCCCCGGATTGTGAATGCTTGAAAGTACGTTCTACTTGCGCGATAGTACGAAAATGCACACCGATCCGTTTTCTGAAATCCTCAAGTTTGCCGACGCCGAGTCGCTGGTTACCGGTGGTTTTACCGCGGGCGGCGACTGGGCGCTGCACTTCCCGCCGCCGGACAAAATCAAGTTCTTCGCCATCGTCAAAGGCAGCTGTTGGGTAATACTGGAAGGCCACCCGGCCCCCATTCACTTCAACACCGGCGATGTCGGCCTGCTGAACGCAAAGCGCGCGTTTACTGTTGCCAGTTCGCCGGAGATTCAGCCGCTAGATGCCATGCGCGTTTTTAAGGCCGGAAAGCGGAACTACGCCGCCCTGGGGGAAGGGAAAGAGTTTGAGTATATGGGCGGCCATGTGCTGCTGGACCCCAACCGCGGGCAAATGCTTGCCCAGGTGCTGCCCCAGTGGATCCACATTCCGGCAGTCTCACCGCAGGCGGCTTCGTTCCGCTGGCTGCTCGATAGGCTGATAGCCGAAAGAGAAACGGCACAGCCCGGTACGCAGCTCGCCTCCGCGCAGCTTTCACAGCTGCTGTTTATTCAGATCCTGCGCGCCCATTTGCAAACCAGCAGTTCGCTGCCGGCAGGTTTACTGCGTGCGCTGGGAGACACCCGCCTTGCTCCGGCGCTACAGCTCATTCACGCAAACCCCGCGCATGGCTGGCATCTCGAGGATCTGGCAAAATCCTGCGCCATGTCGCGCACGACTTTCGCGCAGTATTTCCGCACCGTGTCAGGGATGACGCCGGTGGCCTATCTGACACAGTGGCGAATGCGTTTGGCTGAAAAAGCGCTGCGCGAGCGGGGAGATCAAATCGCCATGGTTGCCCGGTCGCTGGGCTATACCTCAGAAAGCGCCTTCAGCAATGCCTTCAAGCGCGAAACAGGCCTGTCACCAAAAGCGTGGCGTACTGCCGCCCGCCGCCCGGTCAGTTAAAAACAAAAAACGCCGCACAATGGCGGCGTTGAAGTAGCCACGGTCCTGGCCACTTTGCTTTTGCGATTAAAAACCGTATTTCACGCCAATCATCGCCGAGGTGTCGTGGTAGCCTTTGTCACCCATTTGCTGCGCGACGCCCCCCCACATGTTGAGGTCATGAGAAATCTGCCCCTGCACGCCCAGCTTCAGCTGGCCGATATTGCGGGCGCCCTCTTCATTCAGCAGCTTATCGCCCATTCTTACACCAAAGTTTTTGGTGTTATACAGCCAGTTCGCTTCCACATAAGGCTTGAACTCGCGCCCTTTGCCGTCATCTTCTGTGCGGTGGCCGCGCAGGTACAGACGTACGCCGAGACGGGATTGCAGATTACCCTGCCCGCGGTCCTGAATGCGGGTGCCGTTAGCCTCAGTATGTTCTGAGCTGTGTACGCCCATCCAGGTCAGCTGAGCCTGAGGCTCAAGATAAACCGCCTGACGTTCGCTTTCGCTAAGCAACACGTTATAGCCACTTTCCAGCGAAGCGGTGAAACCCCGGCTCTTGTAGTCCTCGTTCGGCAAATCGTCGCCGCTGACGCGGTTGTTAAACCAGTTGTACATCACCCAGCCGTCGACATAGATCCCTTCGCGGGACACGGCGTTCTGATACCAGGTACCGTATGCGCCGACGCTGTAGCCGTCCATCTCTGATGCAGAGCGATAGCCGGTCAAATTTGAACGTGAATTGCCGCTAACGTTACCATAACCGCCCATCAGGCCAGCACCCCAGCGGTCGGTCTGATTGCTGGAGCCGTGTAAGAACTCATTGCCCATCTGCGCAACATAGCGATTGGCGCTGGATTTAATTTGGCCTTCCCCGGTATGGAAGCGGTTCTGTCCGCCTTCCTGGCGTAGCCAGAAGGTGCTGCGGGTCAGACCGCGTTCGTCCAGCGGAGCACGGTACTCGCTGGCGCCTTCCCGGTCGTCCAGCGTCAGGTTGAACAACGTATTCGCCGCCGTCAGGTTAACCAGATAGCTACCCGCCTCAGGGCGATAAACCGGAACCGGATCAGGTGTCGTCGGTGGTGTGACGGGCCCCACAGGCGGATCGATCGGATTAACCGGCGGTGTTACTGGCGCAACCGGCGGATCGATTGGGTCAACCGGCGGCGTTACCGGGTCAACGGGAGGTTCCGGTGGCAGGTTGCTCATTGAGGTCAGATACCAGTTCTGCCCTTTCTGCACCAGGCTATAGTCCCATGCCCCGGCAACGATACGCCCGGCCTGGGTAAACGCCCCCGACGCGGACTGACCGCCAACGTTTACCACTTCAATGCCCTGCTGAGTTTCAGCCCCCTGGCCGCCAACGTTGTTGACCGCCAGTACGGTCGACCCTGAAGTCCCGCCCTGAATCACCTGCTTGTCGGTTACGGAAGCGTCATCGCCCAGTACGGTGTTCACGTTGAGTGCGCTATCCGCTCCGCCTGCATAATCACCGCTTACGTTCAGGCGGTTGCCGCTGATCCCTGTGCTGCGGAAAAGATTAATGATGCCGCCGTTATTCAAGTCGCCATTCACGGTAAAGCTGGCTGCATCCTCGTTACTTTGCAGCGGACTGCCTACGGTTAAAGTGCTGCCTGTTTCCAGCGTGGCCGCGCCAATGCTGCCGGTCCCGGAAAGCTGCGTCAGGTTCTTCGCCACCACATCACTGACCAGCGAGCCGGTTACATCAAGGCTGCCTTCCGCAAGCGTCGTGGTGCCGGTATATGTGCTGTCGCCGGTCATTGTCAGCGCGCCGCTGCCGAGCTTGGTGAGGTCGCCGCTGCCCGTAACACGTTGGGCAATGGTGGTGTTGTATTGCCGGGTATCGAGCGTGCCCCCGTTGCTTTCCAGCACAATGGAACGGTCCAGATCGAAGCTATTGTTAAGCTGCAACGTACCACCATCAAAGGTCAGCAGGCCTGAAGTTGAGCCCAGTGCGCCGTTACTCGCCACCTGTAGAATTCCGTCATACAGCGTCCACGGTGTTTCGGCATCGGTCGTGTTGCTCAGTACCCACCTGCTGGCACCCGTTTTGTGGTAATGCTCGAAACCTTCATACTGCGCGCTATCGCCGATAGTAGCGGCATCAAACTGGCTATTCGCATCACCGCCGAGGATCAGCGTATCGTCGCCGACACTGGCCTGCACGTTACCCAGAATGTTATAGCCGTCGCGCAATTCCAGTGAGTTTGTCCCACCGGTAAACAGAACGGCCTGAGCGCGATTCTGCCCGTTAAAGTCCATACCACCACTGAGAGTACCGCTATTAACGATAGTCATATCGCTACCGGTAAGACCGATACCGCCCACGCCAACATTCCCAACGCCGTTATTCCCGCCCGCCGTACCCGGCTCACCGCCGTTGCCACCGGAAATATCTCCGGTGTTAATCACGCTGCCGCCACCCGATGAAATACTGATACCCGCGCCGCCGGCACCGCCAGCATCGTTACCGCCACCGCCCCCCCGGTTGCCCGTGCCGCCGTGAAGCGTGCCGTGGTTAATAACCTGCCCGCCAGAGCCGATCAAGACACCGCTTCCCCCTTCGCCGCCGCTACCGCCGTGGCTTGCATCACCGCCGCTACCACCGCCGGTTCCGCCCAGTCCGCCGGTAATACTTGCACCGGCGTCGTTGGTTAGCCTGCCTTGCCCTTCAATCGACAAACCGTTACCGCCCTTCGCGCCGACCCCGCCGTCGGAGGTCGGACTGTTGCCATTGGCACCCGCGCCACCGTTGCCGCCAACAAAAGTGCCATGGTTAGTGACGCTCCCGGAGCCGATGATGGAAACGGCATCGCCGCCGGAACCGCCAACACCGCCGCCGCCCGCGGAGTCATCACCGCCTTTACCGCCGGTAACCACACCGCTAGCCTCGTTGGTCACGTCGCCACCGCCATTGATTTCAATCCCGATGCCGCCTGCGCCGGAGTCGCCGCCGCGCGACGTACTCAGATTACCGCTGCCGCCGCCGCGATTTCCGAGGCCACCGGTCACTTCACCAAGGTTATTGACGCTACCACCGCCGTCAAGCGCGATACCGCTGCCCCCTTTACCGCCGTCGCCACCGTCACCGCCGCTAAGATTATCTCCGCTACTGTTCGAATTACCGCCGCCGCCGGTCCCGGCGTTACCGCCTATGATGTGACCACCGCGTTGGTTTATCACCTCGCCGCTGCCCATAACGGTGATCCCGCTGCCGCCATTGCCGCCTGCGGAGCCATAGCCAACGACGCCGGTTCCCTGGCCGGATTCAACCGCACCACCGTTGCCGCCATCGCCACCGTTGCCCCCAAGAATTTCACCGCTGTTGGTGATTTTACTCGTGTCGCTTAGCCAGACGCCGCTGCCACCATCTGCCGCCTCGCCTCCTGTTCCGCCAATACCGGTAACGTCAGCATTCGCTTTGGTATCCGCATTGGCGGCCAGGCCACCGGTCGCACCGCGCCCACCGCTAATTTTACCGGTGTTGGTGATACTCCCACCTTGTGTTGCCATGACGCCATTCCCACCTGCGCCACCTGCGCCACCGCTGCCGCCGTGTAACACTTCACCCGCCGAAGTGGTATCGTTTGCCGTTGCGCTTCCGGTGTTCCCGCCTGTTCCCCCATCACCGCCGGTGATTGAACCGCTGTTACTATAGCCGCCGGAAGTCGTTATCAGCACGCCAGCCCCCCCTTCGCCGCCGTTCCCCCCGTTACCGCCATTGCCGGCATCCGCGACGTCGGTTGTATTACTGCCGCCGTTACCGCCGCGACCACCGTTGCCGCCAAGAATGCTGCCGCTGTTATCGCTTTGGCCGTCGCTGTCGAGCACGAGTCCGGCCGAGCCACCGCCGCCGCCGCCGCCGGCAGATCCACTGCCGTTAGTGGCTGTGCCGTCAGGCTGCTGGCCGGAACCGCCGGTGGCCGTCCCCGCCGGGAGCGAATTTGTTACGCCATCAATGCTTCCCGCGCCCCCATTCTCCCCCTGGCTACTCCCTTGCCCACGCTCACCGGAACCGCCGTCACCGCCGTTACCGCCAATGCCCGTTGTAGTATCCATGGTGCCACCACCACCGCCCTGCGCACTGTCAGAAACGGTTGAGGGAGCACCAGCCAGACCATCTGCGGCGAGAGCTTGCTGTGGAACAGCGCTAAACAATGCGGCACCGATCGCGGTGGCAATCAGACGTCGTTTACCAGGGGCTTGTAATAAATGGGGCATTTCCGTCCTCTTTAACTCTGCGGAGTTATGTTGATTCGAAATATCAGAAACAGGCGCGCAACAATTTATTTAAATTGCCTAAGGGATTTAAAGGAAGAATAAAAATTACTTTCAAATGAAATTTTCATTCATTTGAAATCAACTTTCAGTGTTAAAATAATGTAATAACAAAGACACCCAGGTGGTGATTAAATTAACCTTTAACAGCCGTTTCTTTATGGATAAAAATTTATTTCGGTGGCTAATTTTAACACCATTAAAATAGAGTTAAGAAAAACTAAATTGTATTATAATTTGATTTAACGCATAGAATGAATAAAGCAACGAAAGTAAATGAAGGTATTTCGCATTAACCCAGCACAACAACTCGAAGGCAACAATTTGTTTTTATTGTATTTATTCCCGTTGTGAAATGATAAAGATTAACCATGGAAAAATCACAACTTACGGATTAATCCTATTACGACAAGCGATACATTTCATTTTTGAAAGTAAATAATGCGTTTTGCCATCAAAAAAAATACCAATAAAAAACCCTGTAAAATGTGCAACAAACAAACTAACCAACAACCTAAAAAATCACTAAAACATTTCACCTGATATCACGCAAATGTGTAGCAATCCCCCACTGAAGCAATTCAATACATTCAGCCTCAACATTCAGGATGCTATAACTACAGTTCTGATGCCCATATTTTCTCAGTTCTTCACTCATTAACGCCCCTTTTAATTGCCAGATCAGTCCCTCCAGAGCATGACCGTGGCTGACAATAATGACGGTGTTATTGCGGTGCCGTTTATGCAAATCATTCAGGCAAGAAAACAGGCGATTATTGACCTCCTCCGTCGTTTCTCCCTGCGGGGTAGCCGCTTGCGCATTTCCAGAAAACAGCGCGCCGGTGAGCTGAGGATATTCCCTTTGAGCGTCCTCAAAACGCAATCCCTGAAGTAGACCAAAATGGCGTTCGAGTAGCCGTTCGTCATAAGTTAACGGGCAGGCAAATTGATCGGCCAGCAGGCCTGCCGTGTCTTTAGCGCGTAAAGCCGGGGAGGTGTAAACCTGAGCGACGGGAAATGCAGCAAGGGCCGTTGCCAGCGCAAGGCTTTGCCGTCTTCCGCGCTCCGTTAGCGGGCTTTCGAGCCGCCCCTGAATAATCCCCTGTTGATTACCTTCGCTCTCCCCATGCCGTACCAAAATCGCCTGCATTCTCTTCCTTTTTATCGAATATTAATTTAGCATTTCCTAAATTTAGAATTATCTAAAGTAGAAAATCATGAGACCTGACCTTTCTCAACTCCAGTCCAGCGCGGATGAAGCGGCAAAGCTGCTAAAAGCCATGAGCAATCCCCGGCGTTTGCTGATTCTTTGCCTGCTGCTCGATTCTCCCGGCACCGGAGCCGGAGAGCTGGCTGCCGCGGCAGGATTGAGCCCTTCAGCCACATCTCAACACCTGGCGCGGATGAAGGATGAGGGACTCATTGAGCACCAGCGTAACGCCCAGCGAGTGCTCTATTTCATCAAAGATAGTGCAGTACGCGACGTGATCGCGACGCTAAAAGCCATTTACTGTCCTTAAGGAGCACTATGACCGTTTCAGCCATCTTGCCAGAAGAAGCGAAAAAGCTCATTGCCGAAGGCGCTGCGCTAATTGATATCCGCGAACCGGATGAGCATGCCCGAGAAAACATTCCCGAAGCGTACCTGCTGCCGCTTTCGACGATTGAAAACGGTGCCAGACTGGGTCCACTCGACACGCATGATGTGGTGATTTTCCATTGCCAGTCCGGTATGCGCTCGTCTCAGCATGCTCAAACGCTGGCTAAGCTTGCCGAACCGGCTCAGGTCATGCTTCTGGAAGGCGGGCTTGAGGCGTGGAAAAAAGGCGGGCAGGAAGTTCTGGCGGATAAAAGCCAGCCCATGCCCATCATGCGGCAGGTGCAGATAGTCGCAGGCGCGTTAATCCTGCTCGGTGTCGTACTGGGATATACCGTCAATCAAGGTTTTTTCCTGCTTTCAGGCTTTGTGGGCGCAGGTTTACTGTTTGCCGGCATCAGCGGGTTTTGCGGCATGGCACGCTTACTCGCCTGGCTGCCATGGAACCGCCGCTAACGTATCCTGCTTTCTTCGCCTTAATTTCTGATCTATGGTTACCTACGGTAAAGCTGCTTTAAATTCCCTTAGCATTCAGAGGTTTTTTATGTTTAAACTAGGTGATGTGGTTCAGCCCAAACAGGGCGGCCCCAAGCTGCAGGTGGTCGAAGTACAGGGAGAGGATCTGATTTGCGTTCCGGCCTCTACCTCAGGCGCGGAAAAGCTCACGCTGAAAGCAGACTCGGTGTCGCAGTACAAAGAAGAAGGCGATTTCGGCGTTTGCTGAGAAACAAAAAAAGGCGTGAAATTATTCACGCCTTTCTTCTCAAATAAAAGTGCCCCTATCCTTGTCGTCGCCATTCATAAACAACCGGGCACGGCGGCAATCCAGGCCAGCAATCAATAGCCCTTCTCATAACCCGCAAAGAAACATCGAACCGCAACGTCCGCGTTGACCTCTTTCAGAAAGTCAGCCACCGACTCTTTATCCAGTTGATAGCGGCGAGTCAGCACCCCAGCTTCCCAGGCTGCACGCTGGCGATCGCCGGTTTGCTCAGCCATATGATGGGTAAAACCCAGCACGAAGCCGCGTTTATAATCAGAACAAAAACGTTCAACGTTGACCGCGCTATCGGCCTGCCGTGCTTTCATTCCGGCCATCAGGCCTTTACCAAAATGATTATCCATCAGTGACTCCCCATCACTCGCTATATAAAGAATTATATAACGTTTTTTACCGTAATGGGTATCTCTAAAACCAGTGGTTTATCAGGGATTTCATTCCGGGTGCCCGAAAATCACCATCTAATTGATAATCAATGAAAAAATAAAAAATGAATCACAAAATCAGGAAATGCCAGCGGCAAAGTGTGTTTCAACGCACTTTATCGACAAAAAACCTATAAATAAAAATTTATAGCTAATTGATGAAATCAATGTAGTGACATACCCTACGCATCATAAATTACATGATTCATAACACTGCCAATTAGCCAAAAAAGTAGCGCAAGCGACTACTTTTCAATCGGAGTCAACATTATGTTTTCCCCTGAGTCACGCTTACGCCATGCTGCTGCAGATATTTTTGCAATGGTAGTGTATTGCTCGGTCGTGAACATGATGATTGAGATCTTCCTCTCAGGCATGACCTTCGAGCAGTCGCTCTCTTCCCGCCTGGTGGCCGTGCCGGTTAACATTCTTATCGCCTGGCCATACGGCTTTTACCGCGATGCCTTTATGCGTGCGGCTCGTCGTATCACCCCGGCAAGCTGGGCGAAAAACCTGGCTGACGTGCTGGCCTATGTCACCTTCCAGTCACCGGTTTATGTCGTGATTTTGTGGAGCGTAGGGGCTGACTGGCATCAAATTGTTGCTGCCGTTACGTCGAACCTTCTGGTGTCAATGATGATGGGTGCCGCTTACGGCTACTTTTTGGATTTCTGCCGCCGCCTGTTTCGCGTCAGCGGCCAGATGGGCATGAAAGCGGGAGCCTGAGCCCCGGCTCGCAAGAGTGACTGGCATAACAGCCAGTCGTTCACTTATTCAGACTCGCCAAATAACCCTGCCAGATACCTTTCCAATGCAATACGTGAACTAAAGCCGTGCGGTATGCCGTAGTGTTCATGCGTCTCACCGGCAAGGTAAAGCGGGAACTGCTGATAATGATCGCAGGTTTTCATCTCTGAAGCCGGCTCTGCCAGCGACTGGCTGCGCTCTCTCAGCGTAGGATGAATAATCAATGCGGTGCGCCCCATGCGCGCTTCGCGATTAACATAAACGTAATTCTCTCCACGACGATAGCCGTAGGTTTTTGCTGTTACCACATCCATGGTAAAACCCGATCTCTCAAGAACTCGGGCCACCTCATCGGGTCGTAAGTACATAGATTTTCCTCGTCATCATTTACTGCTTCGCAACCATACAATAAGCAGCATCGGCAACGCTTTCGGAATTGTCCAGAAAGCCCGCTAAGGGTCGTGAGCCGTCCCATAACTAAAATCCATGGTCTACACTTAGCGTTACATCTTAGAAAGGGAGATAACAATGGCTAGCCGAGCAAACAGAAACAACGTTGACGATCAGGTAGACGATATTAATAACGATGTCAGCCAGCTTGCGGATACGCTGGAAGATGTACTGAAGTCCTTCGGTAGCGACGCAAAAGATGAAGTTGATGCGGCGCGTAAAAAAGCGGAGGCGCTTTTGAAAGAGACCCGTGCACGTATTAACGGCAACCAGGGCCGAGTTAAGCAGGCCGCGCGTGATGCCGTTGGCTGCGCCGATTCCTATGTTCGAGACAAACCCTGGCAAAGCGTGGGTATTGGTGCGGCGGTGGGTATTTTCCTTGGGGCTCTGCTGGTTTCACGCCGCTAACCCTTGGGTGTTTAACAGTCGATAAATGAGACTAAATGCGTGTTATAGCCCCGGCGTTTTTTGCCAGGGTTTTTACTTTATGGCCAGCCGTAATTGCAACGCGTAGCGCTGCGCCATCTCATAAGTGCTGATATTGGTAAAGCTCAGCAGTAGCCCTCCCCGGCCCTTATGCTCAATCCGCCAGCCGCTAAGCGCTTGCACCGCAAGGCCCGCGGCTCTGGCTTTATCCGCTACGGCTTTGTCATCGCCTTCGACTTCCATCACCATCTGGATCCCCCCCTCCTGGGGTATAACCGCAAAGCCTTGCTCACGTAACGCCTTCTCCAGCCATAGTCGGCGCTCGGCGTAGCACTGACGCATTTTTTTTAAATGCCGCCAGAAGTGCCCCTCGCGTAAGAAGTCAGCGATCGCCTGCTGAATAAGAACAGGCGCAGTACAAGGTTGCCTGCGAGCCTGGCGCTGAAAATCATCGATCGCATGGCGGGGGACCACCAGCCAGGCCACGCGCAATGCCGGGAACATCGACTTGCTGAAGGTCCCGGCGTAGATAACCCGCTGTGGGCTATCCAGACTTTTTAACGGAGGCAGCGGTTTTCCGTGATAGCGAAATTCACTGTCGTAATCATCTTCAATGATCCAGCTCTGTTCGCGGCTGGCCCATTCCAGCAGCGCATGCCTGCGAGGCAGGGAAAGCGCAACACCCAGTGGGCTTTGGTGAGCCGGGGTCAGCAAAGCAAAACGTGCCTCAGGGTAGCGGGCAATACCGTAGTCAACCTGCATTCCCGCTTCGTCGACGGGGATTGCCCGCACCTGCATACCGGCACGAGCAAAACCAGGGCGAACGAAGCGATAACCCGGATCCTCAAGCCAGATGCCATCCCCGGGGCGTGCAAGCGTCGCAAGCACCAGGGCTATGCCAGCCTGAAAACCGGAGGTAACAAAGATTTGTTCGGGCTGACAGTCAATACTGCGTGAAAAGCGCAGATAATCCGCAATAGCCTGCTTGAGTGATACCTCACCGCTGGATGCCGGCAGCATAAGGTCAAAGCGAGTTTGCTGGCGTAAACGCCGCCCCATTAGCCGCGCCCAAATTGCCCGTGGAAAAACGTCCAGCGCAGGAAGCCCCATTTGAAAAGGTCTGAGCGCCCCCTGTGGACGAGGTGCTGAAAAGTTTTCACCGTTGGTATCGTGTTTCACCGACGGGCTGACAAAAGTTCCCGCCTGCCCACGCCGCTCCAGCCAGCCCTGTGCCACCAGATCGTCATAGGCATTTTCCACCGTAGCCCTGGCGACCCCCAGCTCCAGGGCCAGAGTTCGGCTGGAAGGCACGCGGCTGCCCGCCGTTAGCTCACCGCTGTTTATCGCCTGTTTTAACTGGCGAGCAATCTGCTGGTAGCGCGGTTGAGTAGGATGCGATGCAACGGTAAGTGGCACGAGCTTCTGTTTCATGGTCTGGTTTTTTAGTTAATTTATGGCTCTCTTTGATAGTCCATCATAGTGGTAAATTGCCCTCACACCAACATGAGGAGCCATACCATGATCGCATTACGTCAGCCTTACTATGAACTCTCACCAAACGTGTTCAAACCTATGACGCAGGCCCTACAGGGACTGGAAAAAGGCCCACTGAGCAACGAGTTGATCGAGCTGGTCTTCCTGCGGGTTTCACAGATCAATGGCTGCGCCTACTGCCTGGAGATGCATTCCAAAGCGCTGCGTAAATCCGGCGTTGAGCAAGTGAAGCTGGATTCCCTGGCCGGTTGGAAAGTCAGCCATCAGTTTACGGAGAAAGAGCGTGCGGCCCTGGCCTGGGCAGAAGCCATTACCCTGATTGCCGACAGCAACGCCGAAGATGATGTGTACCAGCCGCTGCTGCAGTTCTTTAGCGCCGAAGAGATTGTCGATTTGACGCTGGCGGCCAGCATGATGAATGCGTTTAACCGCGTTGCGGTTGGGATGCGGCAATAAGCGGGTTGTGTTTCATTCTATGGAGGACGTCTCTGGTAAGAGTCCTCCCTTGAAGCCGCTCATAGGAAGACTTCTTTTAATCCGTATTTTTTCCGTTCACCCGTAGATCAATTTTCTTTACACGTTCAGAGCACGGTGAACGTGCCAGGGAGAAAGCGCCATCTCCCTGGCAACCCTGGCGCCCGGCAAGCTCATCGCCGCTGAAGCGGTAAACCCACCGGCTATCACCCAAACATTCGGGGTCGTTCGCGATTCGTTCCCGACGATCGCT
>NZ_DASYBS010000162.1:0-8120 GCF_036500665.1 Cedecea sp. | reverse complement strand
CAGACCGCAGAAGGTGCGTTCGACGAAGTCAGCAACATTATGTACCGCATGAAAGACCTGGCAACCCAGGCAGCGAACGACACCAACTCATCAAAAGATCGCGAAGCACTGGACTCTGAGTTCCAGGAGCTGAACAAAGAGTTGACCAACATCATGGGTAATACCACCTACGGCGGTGAGAAACTCCTGACCGGCGGTAAACTGGAAAATACAATGAATTTCCAGATCGGTGCGAGCTCTCAGGAAAACATGAGCGTCAATCTCTCTGCTGAAATGACTAATGTGAATGACTCCCTCACCAACGCAAGCGGCGGCCTGTCTTCTATTACTCTGAAAGCCAATGCAAGCGGTGCCGCGCCAGACTATGCAACAGCGATCACGAACATCGAATCCGCACTGGAAAACGTCGGTACCGTACGTTCAAGCCTGGGTGCCAACATCAACCGTCTGGGCCACACGGCGGCGAACCTGGCAAACATGAAAGACAATACCGAGCTGGCGCTGGGTAACATTCAGGATGCGGACTTCGCAAGTGAAGCCTCCTCAATGACCCGTAACCAGATGCTGGCGCAGACCAGTATGTCGATGCTGAAACAGTCCAACAGCATGTCCGGCATGGTGATGTCTCTGCTGGGTTAATACCTCACGCACGAGATGACAAAAAAACACCGCTTTAGGGCGGTGTTTTTGTTTCTACCTGTTGCGTTTCTCTTTCCTCTCATGCGGAAGCGCTTCTTCCTTTAATCAATTAATGCATTGATTTAATTAAAGTAAAAACCTGGCACGCCAATTGCTAAGTAAGAGGTGTATTAACGGCATATGGCGTTCAGTCAGTCCGGCGTGCCCGTATTTCTGGAGATAAAAATGTCTGATTTGACCAGTCTGGATCCTCAAACCCTGGCCACACAGTTGGCAGGCTACGACATTGCCGCCATGCAGACGGCGCTGAAAAAGCAGACCAGCTCTCTCACTGCCCAAAAAGCAGCATTGACGGCGCTGCGTACCGCGATGAGCGATTTCCGTACTGCCCTGACCGGGCTGAATAAAACAGATAGTGGCATGTTGCAGAACGTGGCAACCACCAACATCGACGGCGTGGCCAACGTGACCGCCGGGAGTACCGCGCAGAAAGGGACATACAACCTGTTCGTTCAGCAGTTGGCCTCTGCACACCAGATTGCGTTCGATGATATGACCGATGAGTCAATCAAAAACGCGACCGGCACGATGACCATCACCATCAACGGCAAGTCTATGGACATTGAGATGGATGACCTGGAGTCAATGTCGGACCTGACTAAACAGATCAATACCAATAACGACAAAAATGCGCCGGGTGTCACGGCCTCGCTGATTCGTACTGACGGTAAAGTCAGTCTGATGCTGAGCAGCGATGAGAGCGGTAAAGACAATATCGTCGAGCTCGATACCCGCAAAATGGACCCGGCAAGTGCGCAAAAATTTGGCGTATCGGAAACCATTACCGAGGCGCGAAACGCGGAGTTCAGGCTCGGAGAGAGCGGTAAAGTTTACGAAAGCAGCTCGAATACCCTCGATAAACTCATCGACGGTGTCACCATTGAGCTGACAAAGGCGCAAAAAAGCGGTGATGAGCCTCTGCGTATCAATGTTGGCGTCGACAACACCGCGACCAAAGAACAGATGCAGAGTTTTGTGGATGCGTTTAATACGCTGAAAACTGAACTGGGCAAGCTGACCAACAGCGGTAGCGATGGCAAAGATCGCGGCGCGTTCGCCGGTGACGCCGGTATCGCCTCGTTAGAAAGGGATCTGAATAACCTGTTGCGCCAGTCCTTCGGTGACAAAAATATGACCGACTACGGCATTACCGCCAACCGCGACGGCACCTTATCCATCGACAGTAGCAAGCTTGATAAAGCTCTGCTGAATGACGCCCACGGTCTGAACGATCTGTTTAACGGCAGCAACGGGCTGATTAAAAGCATGGATAAGTCGCTGGATAAATACCTCAATACCAGCAGCGGGCTGTTGAAAGGGCGCCAGGAAACGCTGGACCGCCAGCAGAGTGAAATCGATACCCGAGCCGACAAAATTCAGGCGCGTTATGACACCTCCTATAACCGCTATCTGAAGCAGTTTACCCAGCTGCAATCAATTATGACGCAGATGAATAACACCATGAGTATGTTTGGCCTGGCCTAAGGGAAAGTAAGTTATGTATGGAAATGAACAGGAGGGCTTCGGCCAGTATCAACAGTCCGACCTGGCTATTCAGGCCGCGGCTGCCAGCCCTCATCAACTGGTGCTGATGTTATTCAACGGCCTGATGGATGAGCTGGTTCGTGCAAAGAGCCATATTGCTGCCCGCCGCTATGAACGCAAGGTGCAGAGCATCAATAAGTGCATTGATATCCTCAATGCGCTGACCAGCGCGCTGGATTATGAAAAAGGCGGTGATTTGGCGTTAAGCCTTGCCAACCTTTATGACTATTGCGTTTATCGCCTGTATGACGCGAGTCATAAGCTTTCCGTTGAGTATGTCGAAGAGGTGGAAAAGATCCTCGGGAACCTGCAGGACGGGTGGCAAAAAATGGGTCAGCAGCATGGATGATATTCAGGTCATTCATTTTCTGACGCGCGCGCTTGAGGTGGCGGCCGGGAATGAAAACTGGTCGCAGGTGCAGGAAGTGGATAAGCAAATTGCCTCGCTGCTGGCGTCGCTAACTCGCCGCCCATTTAGCGACGAAAAGCGGGTTGCTCTGGAGGCACTGCGTCGTATGCACCGCAAAGTGAATGACAAGTGCCGCCTGAAGAGTGAAGAGCTGGAGCGCAAGATGGCGTTGCAGCGTCGCAATCAGGAAGGCATAGCGGCCTATGCGGCGTTTATGGATGAAGGAGACATTCTCTGATGAATATCACGTCTCCTCCGGTAACGCTAAGCGACGTCGTCGTCACCACCGCATCAGGAGCGGTTTCGGGGCAACAGAGTGTTGCCGCCACGCCTGCAGGCTCGCAGGCAGCTGTCTCCGTGCAACCCCCTTTCACGCTGGCCCTGTTGAACGTGATGCACTCCGTCCCGGTTGTCGATACGGCGCTGGACGCGCCCGGCCAGGAGAGTGCTAAGACGCAAGAAGGAACGGATGACGCGGGCGGCACGGCTCCTGTGATGCTGCTCCAGCAAATCCTTGATGGGCTGCTTGCGGTGAACGCCGTTCCGGCAGTACCGGTGGATCCAGCAGTACCGGTGAATCTGGTCACTGACGCAGTGACAAGCGCCGTTACTCCGACGCGACTGGATGGGGCGTTGCCTTCAGCCGTTAGCGTTCCCGTTGCGGGTTCTGCTGTTCAGCAGCCTGCCGCCGTGTTGACCGAGTCCGGGACGGCCGTGCTGGCGCAGCCGGCGGCAGCGAAAAGCGTTGAGTCCCTCACGCCTCTGTCTTTGCTGAACGTGGGCGAAAACGTGGCGATCTCAGCCGCACGTCCAATGGCTCAGGCAGGCGTTGCGGGTAATGAAACGCAGGCGATCCCGACGACAGTCAAACTGGATCCGGAGCCTTCACGCTGGACTCAGCAGCTGCAGTCAGCCCTGGGCGAACGTTTACAGGTACAGGTTAGGAACCAAATTCAGCACGCCACTATCCGCCTTGATCCACCGGAGATGGGCAAGATAGAGATTGCCGTGCATATCGAAAATGGCCGCATGCAGGTCATGATTAATGCGAGCCAGGGGGAGGTTTATCGCGCGCTTCAGCAGGTCAGTAACGACTTACGTCAGAGCCTGACCGAGCAGAGTTTTGTGCAGGTAGATGTCCAGGTTTCTTCTCAGGGCGGGCGCCGTGACGGCCAGCAACAGCCGGCGCAGCAGGAGCAGTCGCAGGATGTTATGGCTGCCGCGAACATTGAAACGGACGCGCGGGCGCGCCGTGAAGATGCCTCCGTCTTACTGACCGTTTAAAAAAGAAGATTATGACCGTAAAAACTTTTTCTCTGGGGCTGTTAATTGCCCTTATTGCGGCCGCGTTTGCGGCAGCTTTGACAATAGTAGGTACTCACGTGCTAACGAAGAATGAGGGAGGAAGTGGCATGCTGCCCTCATTGTTCAGTTCCTCGGATGAAAAGCACATTGAGTTTGTGGAAATCAAAAATGTGGTTATCACCCTTCAAAGCAGCGGCAGTAAAGAGCGATACCTGCTACTTGAGCTGGCGCTGGCCACTGATGATCCACGCAACGTTCAGCCGATCCATGACATGTCTCCCGCGGTGCGTGGCGCAACGGTGAGCCTCCTGTCCGATATGAATTACGACGAGGTACGGGCCATGAGCGTTTCTGAGCTTAAGGGAAAGCTGATGACGGCCTATAGCGAGCGCTTTAAAAGCCTCAACAGCACCGTACCGTTTCAGGATGTGATCATCAGCAAGCTGGTCTTTCAGTAAGTCACCACGGCGGTACAGGAAATGATGGATTTTATTGCTGACGATACGCTGACGCCTGCGGAAGAGTCACGTTATGTGAATGCTTACTTACCGCTGGTGCATCGGGTTGTGAAGCAGCTTTCTTATCAGGCAAGCAGCGTCATGGACAAAGAAGACATGGAGCAGATAGCCCTGATGGGGTTGCTCAGTTCTTTGCGTCGTTATGGTCATCCTGATGAGCAATTTGGGGCTTATGCCGTGCACCGTATTCGGGGAGCCGTGCTGGATGAGTTACGCCAGCTTGACTGGCGTCCACGTCGCCTACGACAAAAGACCCATAAATTGAATGATGCCATCCGCGAGGTTGCCCGCGAACTTGGCCGCCCGCCCAACTTTTCTGACCTTTCCGGGCGGCTGGATATCACCGCCGAAGAGTATCAGGAATATTTGCTGCTGGACTGCGCGAAGTCGATGGACAGCCTGGATGAGTTGCTCAGCAGTGAAACGCATTCAGTGCCATTGAATGGCAGAAATTTAGAAGAAGAAGTGATGGTGAGCCGCACGCTAAAAACCGCGCTGGCAAGCCTTGATGAACGTGAGCAAATGATTTTGACGCTTTATTACCAGCATGAAATGAGCCTGAAAGAGATAGCCCTGGTGCTGGGGCTGACGGAGGCACGAATCTGTCAGCTGAATAAAAAAATAGCGCAAAAAATTGAGCAGTTTTTTTAGCCGTTTTTGAGAAGTGGAAACTCATGCAGAAATTATTAGGTTTAGTGATTATTTTCGCCTGTGTTGTCGGCGGTTTTCTTATGTCCGGTGGACGGCTGGCATCGTTTTGGCAGCCTGGTGAAATCATTATCATTTTAGGCGCCGGTTTTGGGGCATTAGTACTGGCCAATCCCAAACCAGTACTGGCCGAAATGTATCGCCAGTTCCGCGGCGTGATGCGTAAAAATGAGCATACCGATGAATACCAGCGCCAACTGCTGATGCTGCTGTTTGAGCTGCTGGAGCTGGTGCAGGACGGCGGCCTGAAGGTGCTGGACGAGCATATTGAAGTGCCGGAAAGCAGCCCGCTGTTTCAAAAATACCCGCTGATCCTTAGCGATAAAGCGCTGATTACCTTTATCTCGGATAACTTCCGCCTGATGGCGATGGGCAAAATAAACGAACACGAGCTTGAAGGGATCCTCGAGCAGGAGCTGGTGGCGATGGAAGAAGATCTGTTGCTGCCGTCGCGTTCGCTGCAGCGAATCGCCGAGGCCATGCCAGGGTTTGGTATTTGTGCCGCGGTGCTCGGGATTATCATCACCATGCAGTCTATCGACGGCTCCATTGCCGTTATCGGCGTGAAAGTGGCGGCCGCGCTGGTGGGCACTTTTCTTGGCGTCTTCTTCTGTTATTGCCTGATGGATCCGATGGCTAACGCCATGGAGCAGCGTACTAAAAAACAGATGGCCGTGCTGGAGTGCGTGCGTACCGTGCTGGTGAATCACGTTGCCGGTAAACCGACGCTGCTGGCGGTAGATGCCGGGCGCAAAATGCTGCCGATGGACTCCAAGCCGACCTTTGCCACGCTCGACGGCTGGGTAAACCAGATGACGGGTGAAGCGTAATGCGAGGCAAGGCAAAGGGGCATACCACCATTATCAAACGCTCCTCGCGCAAAGGCCACGACGCGGTTCATGGCGGGGCGTGGAAGGTTGCGTTTGCCGACTTTACGCTCGCCATGATGGCGCTGTTTATGGTGCTTTGGATTATGGGGGCAGTCACCGAAGAAGAGCGTAAAGAGATTGTCTCGTTGCTTAACAGCGACTCGCTGTTTGACGGTCTGTCCGCGGTGCCAGTGACCCAGCCAAACGGCTCTGGGGGCAGCGTGACCATCCTGGCTGGGAAACCAAAGTCGGATGATGCCGGGCGTGATATTCAGCAGGATGTCGCTGCGTTGCAGGCGTTGACCAACACGGCAAACCAGGGGGAAAGTCTGGCAGACGTGAATCGCCGCTCAGAGCAGGAAATCGAAGATTTGGCCCGAGTGATCATGAAGATCACTTCTGCCTATGACGCGCAGTCTAATCTGCAAATCGAAATTGTGCCGCAGGGGCTGCGTATTCTGGTGCAGGATGACCAAAAACGAGAAATGTTCCAGCGCAGCAGCGCCATTCTGACGCCCTTTTTTAACCGTCTGCTGACGGAGTTTGCTGCAGCGCTGAATTCCATCGACAACAAAATTATTATTACCGGTCATACCGACGCCACGCGTTTCCGGGACCAGGAGTTATATAACAACTGGAATCTGTCAGGTGAACGCGCCATGCAGGCGCGTAAAGCGCTGGCCAGGGGCGGGCTGGATAATGGAAAAGTCTTGCAGGTTAGCGGAATGGCAGACCAGATGTTGCTTGATCCTGAACACCCGCTCAGTTCAGCAAACCGCCGCATTGAGATCATGGTGTTGACCCATTCCGCGAGCGCTTCGCTGTACCAGTTTTTTGGTCAGCATGGCGAGAAAGTGATTAAGCCGCTGGCAGAACGCGTTGCACAGCAGCCGTCTTCGGTACGTTAAGTTTTCAGGTATTTGTTTTGTTCATTCCGATTTCCACCTCAATTGTCTCCACTTTACCGCCTGCGCCCGTACTTTTCCGGCGTATGGCGGGATTTTTTTTTCTGCTGCTATTTGTCCTTTTTTCGTCACTGGCATGCGCTTCACCAGCCGGAAAGCATAAGCCCGTTAAGAAGCAGGCTCAGGCCGTGCAGCCGCAGAGCAAAGAAGCCCATGAACGCATGAAAAACAGGGAACGGCTGCTGGTCAACGCCAGAAAGCGTCTTGCGGTTGTTCCCCTTACACCCGAGCAGAAAAAACGTCAGGCCGCTGAAAAACGGGCTACTCGTGCCTGGAACCGTGAGCAACTGGCGATGCATACCCGCTGGCGGCCGGGACTCATCGGCGGCTCTGAGCGTCTGTGGCCGCTGGCGACCGAGGCGCTTATGGCCGAGATGGTTAGCCCTCGTGTAGAGGACACTCTCCATAAAGTTATTCAGCGACTAAAACAACAGCTCGGTAAACCTTATGTCTGGGGAGGCCAGACGCCAGAGCAGGGGTTTGACTGCAGCGGGCTGATTTATTATGCCTATAATCAGCTGCTTAGCCGCAAGTTGCCGCGTACCGCCAACGGCATGTTCCAGGATCGAGGGCTGAAGTGGATTAACCAGCGTCAGCTTCAGCGTGGCGACCTGGTGTTTTTCAGCATCAAAAGTCAGGATCGCGCAGACCACGTTGGGGTTTATCTGGGGGACGGGCAGTTTATTGAGGCGCCAAGAACCGGGCTGAATATCCGTATTAGCCAGTTGTCGGACAATTATTGGCAGGAGCATTACCTTGGAGCGAAGCGTATTTTGACCGAGGAGGCGATTCTCTAAGGTTTGGGGCTGATGCCAGAAGCTGTTTTTTTGTTAGAAATACCCACAATTATGCAGAGTTGGCTAAGGTTCCGTTCACTTCCAATCCTGTTTTATCTGTCACCACTGCACCGGCGAACGTCTCGGGAGAATCACCGTCATTCCCCCGAGAACCCGGACTCCCGGCCAAATAAATCGACCGCTAAAGCGGCAGACCTCCGTTTTATCTCCCAGTCCTGGGTCGGCTGAGATGCGTTCCCGACGCTCTCAGCCTCCGGCCGTTCCCGACGCCCGGACCCTGGCCAGTCGGAGAGAAAACGGAGGCG
>NZ_DASYBS010000161.1:0-3105 GCF_036500665.1 Cedecea sp. | reverse complement strand
CTTCATTTTTTGCTGGAGGACGGTGACCTGGTTAAGGCCATAAATATCTTTTGTTTTGTATTTCTCTCCAGAGTACAGACTTAACAGATTATCTTTTCTGTTGTAAACAGAAATACCACTCAGGGAAAACCCTGTACCAAGACCATACGCATTGTGGGTTTGCATAGGAGTATAGCTGAGGGCCAGATTAACTTTAGGGCCGACGACCTCACAGTCTGAAAGTTCGTTAAAATTAAAGTGAAAACCAAATAATCCGGTGCGTGGGTCAACGTTATTGCCATTTGCACCGAAAAAATTATCCGCCTGAGTATAAACACCGGCATTCTGTTCCATTCTTAATCTCCTGATGAATATCATAACAAGGTAGCCATGCCCGAACAAGCATGGCTACGCCAGACGACATCACATATTGAATAATTTGAAAGTCTGACTGAAGAATCTAACGCTTACGGAAATACTTTATGGTCGTAAATGCCTAACTCCCCATCAATATTTTTAGTATCGAGATAAAATATGCCTTCATTGCCGTATTGATCGTAAGCAGTAATGCTGGTATGGAAATACTGGTGCCACGACGTCATAGGGCCGTTCGGCAACTTATTAAAAATTGTATTCCAGTAAGCATCATGGTGAATTGCAGTACAACAGAAATAGTTTTTCAGGGGAGATTCGTATGGCTTAATCCGATAATAAAAGTCAAAACCACCGTTGCCGTGACCATCATTACCATGTGCATCCTCAGATCGTTTCTTAACCGAAAACCCTTTCAGATTTTTATCGCGATTATTAAAATCGTGAATTACAACCGCATGAAATTTACGCCATGAGTCTGGATACTTCCAGCCAGACAACCCAAGATACTGCTGATTGCCAGAATAATTCGAAGGCTCAAAATTAATAAAATCGAAACCACTTTTCGCACAGGACAGATGATAATTATAAGTATAGACGTATGTATCTACACCCGGTCTGTTATCGATTTGAGAACGAACCTTATCGGGAGTCTGGTTTTCCATCTTCTCCCATTTAACATCTTCTCTTTTGTAATTAACAGGCGCCAGTGCGCGAATATTTACCGCACTGACTGGAATAGAAGCTATACTTCCGCTGGTGTCGATTTCTCCGCCCGGGAGAGACGATGATTTTAAAACCGCGACAATATCACTTCCAGCACTATTTTGCTGATTTGCAGAAACATAATAGGTGACATAGACCGTTCCGTCATCTGCCCTTACTGTAGTCGGCTGCACACTATCGAGAGAGAGTCCATAATTAGGAGCCGCAAGGCAGTATTTATTTTTTCTGTCATCATAACTCAACGCCCCGCTGGTATTACGCCAGCTGAGCTGTTCCCCCACACCAGCACTTGCACGTTTATAATATAAATAAAGATTTTTTTTCACATTATCTTCATTCAGATCCAGAGGCTCGCCATCACTACCATAAGCTTTCAGACTGATAACTACAGGAACCTGATTACGGGTGTTAGCATAAATACTCTGACTTACTGATGATGGAGTGTTTTCAAATTCAATCCTGAAAGTCTCCACACCTGCAATTTGATTCACATCGGCATAACTGGATAGCATTTCCATAATAACTCCTGATTAATTACAAATAACAACCACAAATAAACAACCCGCAGCAAGCAGCAGGCTGTTGATATTAATTCATTCACTTCGCATTGTTTTACTTTAAGCGTCGCAAGCGACGAGGAATAAGCTCCTCAGAGATTTAAGCATTCTGGCGTAGCAACCACGCTTAACAGAATATGCGTTTTTTTACGTACGTAAACTTTTTTATCTGTCAGTCACCTGGCCTAGCGAGAAACATATTTATCCATCTCAAGCCGGACATCGAGCATCATTAACATACCGTCAATGACGCCTTCAGCCTTTTGCAACTTTTTACCAACATGGCCATCTGAACAGCCATGCTTCCGCGCCAGCGACATGAACGTCATGCCCGTTACGTAATAGTCCATCAGCAAATCGTGGAGGTCGCAGTTGTTTTTATTCAGACGGGCCATACAGCCACAGATAACCATCGCGTCATCATCACAGCATTGTGGCCGGGATTGTATTTTCAGTGGAACAAGCCCCTTAAAACCCGCGGCAATACCTGACCAGACAACATCTTCATGATTATTTGCAGCCCACGCCCCCCATCGCTCTAATACCCGTTGTATGTCACGCACGGTGCTCTCCTGATCAGGCCAGAACCCCAAGCGCAAATGCCCGGTCCAGCAGGTTGATAATCATTTCCGGCTGAGTGCCGTGGTTGTTTTCGAACGTTCGCCGGTCGCGGTGCAGTTCGTCGTGGTGCCTCCGGCACAGCGGAATGGTCAGGCTGTCATGGGCCTTCGTTCCCGTTCCGCCCTGCCCGTATCCGGTGAGGTGGTGAGCATCATCAGCTGGCATTCCACAGCACTGGCAGGGCTGCGCTTTAACCCATTTCAGGTAGGCAGGACTTTCCCAGCGAATGCGTTTCGGCCTGGCAAACAGCGTTTGCGGTGATTCAGGCTCCACCCGCAGTTCAACAACCGTTTTTGCTTTGGTGACCGCGGATGGCGGATGATTGTGACAGGGCGCTGTTATCTTCGGGCGTGCGCTGGTGGCCAGTGTCGGTGCTTTATCCCCCGCAAGGGTGATGCCGCGTGAAATCCCCCGGGCGACGGTGATAACGCCTTTACGCTCAAGTGCTCTCAGATGTTCTCTGGCAGCATTAGGCGAACTCACTCCCAACAGGTCAGCAAGTTCGCGGGCCGTGGGCGGATATCCTCTGGCATTGATGAATACAACCAGCAGGTCAAGGGTTTCCTGCTGACGCGGGGAAAGCGAAAGTATTTTTTCCGGATGCAACAAAACAGCAGGGGAGCCTGTCGGGCTTCCTGGCTGAGGTAACTCAAATTTTTCAGAGGTGATTTGCGCCATGGTGGTCTCCGCGGCGCAGCAGGTTTACTTTTACTGGTTGTTCAGGCCAGTTGACTGATTATACCACGGGGTCAAAGGGTGGAGAAGGACGATAGCCGGCTTTCTCCAGCATCATTGTAAAGAAGGACGGAGAGCCCACAATCTCATCGTCCCTGAGCGGCATAAAAGAACA